>CAILTZ010000854.1 GCA_903837255.1 uncultured Pirellula sp.
AGGCAAAGTCGCTGCTGCATTCCCCGCGAAAGGCTCTGCACAAACGCTCCCTTCTTGACCGTTAAGTCCGTCAGCTCCAGGACATTGTCGATCACACCCGGACGTTCCCGGACCGGCACCTGATAGATCGATGCAAAGAAATCGAGGTATTCCCAAACCTTGACATCGTCATACAGGCCAAAAAAGTCCGGCATGTACCCGATCCGCCGTCGAACTTCCATCGGCTGATCGACCACATCAAAGCCTTCTAACGTCGCCGTTCCCGACGTAGGCTCCAGCAAGGTGGCGATCATTCGAATTGTCGTCGTCTTGCCCGCCCCGTTGGATCCGATAAATCCAAAGATGTCGCCCGGCTGCAAGTTGAAGGAAATTCCCTTCACCGCAGTCAATCCCGCGTAGATTTTTCTCAGGTTTTTTACTTCAAGCATGCTTTTTGGCCTTGGGCAGGAATGCGACTTCGTTCTCCGCAAAGACGAGAGTGTTGGTAGCCCAGGCGACCATCACGATGGTTAGAAAGAGATAAGTCAGGGTCTGCGGGATGCCAAACATTCCGCGATCCACCGACATATACGGCCCCATACTGGGCGAATCGATTTGAGCAATGGTGTAGAACGGGTGAAGGTACATCATCACCGGCATTGAGTCGTTGCCGCCCAACCCCACACTGGCCAGCAGCGCCGGAAAAAAGACGAGCCCTAGGGTCAATAGTCCAAACGTTATTCCCAGCGCGATCAAGCCCCGCTTGGCCCGCGCAGAAAAGAAGATCGTGACCGCCGCCACTAAAAGTCCGAACGATATCGAAACCATCTCCTCGAGCAAAATGCTGAAGAAGGACCATCGCTCAAAAAGAATCCCCGCAAAAATCGTGGGAATAAACAGCAGAACCGCAATCGCCAAGATCGCCGCCGCACTCGCCATAAATTTGCCGAATACGATCTGCGCTTTCGTGATCGGAGCCACCAGCAACAAATCCCACGTCCGCTTCTCTCGTTCCCCTGCGATCGCCTGATACATCGTCGCCGGGATGATCAACGCAAAGATTGTCGTCTGCAAGTAAACAATCATGGTAGGAGGCAGCCCCCCTCGCATGCTCAAAACAAGCATGTTTACCGCCACGAGCAGCACCGCAAACACCACCCCCACCATCAGATTAGACGCATTCTTCGACCCCAAACTCAGAAACTTGCGCTTGAATCGCGTGACCTCCACCAGCATGGGGTTTTCAATCGTGAGTTCGCGAAGCGTATGGCCGTGCAGTACTTTCAAAGCGTTGCTCCCACGTATGGCTCGGCGTAGATCATAGAAATGGATGTCCTGAGCTCAACCTGCTTGCCAATCTGCGGTCCTGGACGTATCCCGTTCAGGTAGCCGTATAGCAAAACCTGCTTGTTGCGACTCGCGGCTACTCCGAGATCTCCTTCCGACTGGTTCTGCTCGGGCTCTCGTGCAAAGGTCAGCACTGCCTCCTTCGTCTCGCCAGGATGAATCATCGGAAACCCACTTCTGGACGAGCCAACAAAGACCGTCGCGTGCACCAGATCATGGGGAGAACGGTTCGTCACCGCAATACTCACCTGGCCGTCCGGGCGCATGCTCTGCTGCACATCAAACCAACTGGATTGCCCGTACCGCTGGCGATAAGTCAACTGACGAAACGTCAAGTTATTCGCCGGCATCGAAGGTACCAAGACCTCTGTCCCCACGTCGACGGCATCCAGCACCCCTTGCGAGTCGTCCGGCATCGACTGATTACTCACCATCATTTGACCGATGTTGTCAACGTTGTGAAGCTTTAGGTCGTAGCCCCCGCCCTCTGGAATGAACACTTGACTATTCCCGGCAAAGATTCCTTCCTCGACCGCCGGCGATAGCAACAGAACTCCCCGAGTCGCCGTCGAAGTTTGCGCCGTATAAAGTCCGCTTGCCGACCTCAACAAAACACCCGCAAAAACTAGGCTGATAATCGGTGCCGTCAACCACGCCAATTCACCTCGCTTCAGCTTCTTCAAGATCAAGAAGTTGATCGGCACAACGCACACAAAGTACGCCATCAAAATCACCGCAATCGCCTCGGTCGATGGCAAAGTTAAACTAAACGGATCCTCCTGGATATTCAGCCTATTCACCAGACCACTCTCCACACTTGGCTGCCCACTGCCATAGACTGCCAATAGCGATC
>CAILTZ010000855.1 GCA_903837255.1 uncultured Pirellula sp.
AGCAGAAAAAGGACGGCAACCATGAGCATCTCCGAACCAACGTCGTGAAGAGGCGGACAGGCTGGAAGCCTATCCCACGCCTAGTGCTTGACCGCGTGCAACACCAGTTTCAACGCGCAAACGCGCGGAGGACCACCGCCACTCTTCGGGACTATTCACTAGATTCGCTTTGACCGGATTCTGTTCGATGTACTCGATGATGCGAAGCATTTCAGAATCGTCGCGAACCCAATGATCGAATGTCTCCGTTTGCCAATAAGCCCCAGATGCGCCTCGGACTCGATTACACATTGTGGCAGTATAGCTTTGAATGCTGTGCGAGATGATTTCACGAGGAGTCCGACCGCGACCTTCGCTATCACGCGAGCGATCAACGGCGTTGATCGCCCAAGCCTCGTCGGGCACGAACAACCAATGGTGATGGCTCGGCATGACAACGAACGCGAGCAGTTTGTACCGCTCGTTTGCAAAATGTAGGAACGCATTCTGAACAATCTCAGCTTGGCGCTCATCGGAAAGGTGCGTTACAGGGCTGCGTCCATCAAGCAACTGATCGACCTGCGCGAACAGCAGTTTGTGTTTCTGGTGTTCCCACTCGTCATCAGTCAAGTGTGTGGGTTTTGGTCTCTCTTCGAGCTGCTCTCGAAACTCGCGTATTTGCGTTATTCCGGCCGCAGAAATACTCCCTTCCAAACACGCGGTGATAAAAACCGGATGCCCCTCCACATCCCAATGCGGCAGATGCCTCCGTCTAAAAATCCCGTTCATTTTCCCCCCGTGGGATTGGCTTCCAGCCAATAGTGTTCCCGTTAGTGGTTACTGTGCTAATCTCTTTCAAAGGCGGACAGGCTGGAAGCCTATCCCACGCTGTCTAATTTCTATTATAGGCAGACGGGGTAGTCGTAAGACAACCGTTTGCCACCATCCATGCGATCGCTAAAAATGCTATCAATCGCACTTTATCGGTTCGATAGCAAGATGAACTTGTGGGGTATAAAATGGCTTCTAGCCTGTCCGCCTTCAGGAGAGAAAGGTTGGTACCTATGGGGATCTTCGAAGCGATGTCATGAAGAAGGTGACAGGCGGGGAGCCAGAGGCTCCAGAGAGTAGATGGTAGAGAGAGTAGATGGGAGAGAGTGGAGAGTAGAAAAATCAGAAGCGGTTGATTTTGAGTGATGATTGTCGAGTGATGATTGCTGATTTTTGAAGTGGTAAGCCTAAAGCCTAAAGCCTAAAGCCTAAAGCCTGCTTCTCCCCAAGCCAAAGCCCGGGCGAGGGGGGGCAAGTGGTTTGAAGGTTTCCGTTGCTCAGTTCGACTTGGGGACGACCGAGAATGCTAATCGCTGTAACTCGATCGCAAGATCGACCTCTTGGATGATCGTTCGACTCGATGAGGATGCTTGGACGGCGATCGGGGCAAAATTTAGAATTCCTGGAATGCCTACACGCTCGATCTGGCTGGCGACACTCTGGGCCGCATCTGCGGGTACCGCCAAGATCGCTAAATCAACTTGATTCGATCTTGCGAATTCCGGCAATCGATCCAGCGACTGGATCGTTAAGCTTCCCACGGAGCTGCCGATCTTTGCCGGGTCGCTGTCAAAGGCTCCAACTAGCTGGAAACCTTGCTGCTGAAAACCCCGATAGCCGCTCAAGGCTCTGCCGAGGTTGCCGACCCCCACGAGGATGACGTTCCAGTTCCGGTCGGTGCCCAGGACTCGCTGGATGCTCTCGATGAGTTCTTCAACCCGGTAACCGACCCCCCGCTGGCCGACGGTTCCCAAGCACGAGATGTCCCGGCGGACTTGGGAGTCGTTGAGCCCGAGTCGTTCGGCGATCGACCTGCTCTGTATGTTCGCCAGACCGGATCTTTGCATCTGCTGCAATTCACGCAGGTAGAACGCCAAGCGGGTCACGGTGGCTTTCGGGATCTGCTGGCGTGGCTTGGTCATACATCGCCTTGCCCATGCTCGGGTCAGCTCAGGTCAGCTCAGGTCAGTTTGGTTCCAAGCTTCGGAAGGACTCAGGTGCGATCTGCTTTAGGAACTCCGCACACTTGTCGACCGCATAGAGGATCTGCTGGTTGGAGTGGGTCGAGTTGATGAAGAATCGCAATCGGGCTGCGGATTCTTCGACCGCCGGATAAAGGATCGGCTGGACGTTGATCCCCGAGTCGATCATGCGGCGCGAGAGTTGCAGGGCGTGGAGCGAATTGCCGGTGATCACGGGGATTACGGGCGTTTCGGTCGAGTTGCCGGTGTTGAGCCCCCGCTTCTTGGCCTCGGTCAAAAACAGCCTGGAAGCTTCTTTTAGGCGCGTGACTCGCGAAGGGTCCTTGCCCAGCGTCCGAATGGCTGCCAGGGCGGCGGCGGTATTCGGAGGCGAGAGTCCGACGCTGAAGACAAACCCCGGTGTGGTGTACTTGAGGTACTCGATGAGTTCCGATCGGCCCGCGATGTATCCGCCGCAGGAGCCGAACGATTTGCTCAACGTACCCATCCAGATGTCTACGTCGTTTGGATCGACCCCAAAGTGCTCGGAAATCCCTCGACCGGTCTTGCCCATCGTGCCGATCGAGTGGGCTTCGTCGACCATCAACCAACACTGATGCTTTTTGCAGACTTCGACGAATTTAGGAAGCACTGGGAAGTCGCCGTCCATGCTATAGACACCTTCGACAATCACCAGTACGCGTCGATGGCGTTTGCGCTGTTCGAGCAAAATCGCATCGAGGGCTTCGAAGTTGTTGTGGGGGAAGGGACGCCGTCGGCTGCCTGAGAGAATTGCACCTTGGACGATGCTATTGTGCGATAGCGAATCGTGCAGGATCATGTCTTGTTGACCGACCAAATGGCCGATGACCGATTCGTTGGTGGAATGACCACCGACCATCACGATCGAGTCTTGGACGCCGATCCACTGGGCGATTTCTTTTTCGAGTTGTCGGTGGATGTCTTTCTCACCGCTGACGAGTCGCGAAGCCGAGACGCTCGTGCCGTACTTCTTGGTGGCCTCGATGACCGCCTGGGTAACCGCCGGATCGCCGCTCATTCCCAAGTAGTTGTAGCTGGCAAAGCTGATGCGTTGCTGGCCATCGACGAGCGTGGTATCTCGCGTGAGACCTTGGTGGACGGAGAAGTAAGGGTTTGGCAGCCCGGTCATCTCCATCTGCTGGATGGTCTGCTTGAGCCGTCGATATTCTGGCAGCAGATCGAATCGGTAATCCTCGGGGGCGATGGTGCGCTCCTGCGTTGGATCCGATTCGAGCAATTTCACCCCTTCGCGAATCCGATCCTTGCCAAACGTTCCCTCGATCGCTTCGGCGATCTCCCGGACTGTTTCGATCTCTTGCAGGAGATCCTCGGGGATGCGGCCTTCGACGGAGTTCTCGAGGAAGTGGGCGATTTGGAGACGCTCGAGGCTATCGAGTCCCAAATCGACGATGACGTTGGTGTCCAGGTCCAAGAGTTTGGCTCGTTCCTGGGCGACACTTCGCACGGCGCGTTTGACCAATTCGACCACATCGGGGTCCGGATCTCGGGTCTTCTTCGGATGGATCCCGTGCGAAGAACTCCCGTGGGAAGCAAAGCCATCTTTGAGTTCGCTGACGGTTGCTGCGGCGATCATCGGCGGGCCATCAAAGAGCCCTTCTTCCCAACTGAGCCACTGATGGACCACTCGCAAGGTTCCTTCGCGGAAGCCTTTCAAGCAGGCGTGCCGCTGGATTTTGCCCGATGAAGTTTTAGGGAGCGATCCATGGCGAACCAAGACCACCGCATCGGGTGGGATTTCGTGGCCAGCGGTTACCGCGCGGCGGATCGATTGAATCACTGGATTCCAGTCGTCCTCGAGCGATCGTTGGACCTCGACGGTGATGATCAGACGCTCGCGGGGTCCGGAGTCGTCGGCAAAGGCAGCCGCAGCCGAGGATTGAATCGATTCGTGGCACTCCTCGACCGTCTGCTCGATGTCTTGAGGGTACCTGTTGACCCCGCGCACGATGATCAAATCTTTGACCCGGCCTGCAACATAGAGTTGTCCTTCGCTCAGGAATCCCAAGTCGCCGGTGCGCAAATAAGGTCCATTGCCATCCTTGGTCGTCGCATGGAATACTTGTTGGGAGATCTCTGGTTTTTCCCAATAGCCCACTCCCACGCTTGGGCTGTCGACCCAGATTTCGCCGATCTCATTGTCCGCAAGAGGCTTGAGTGTCTCCGGGTCGACGATCAAGATTTCGGTATTGGCCGTTGTTACCCCGCAACCGACGAGTTTGCGAGCCGTGCTGTCATCGGCCGAGACCGGCAGGACGAGCCTAGCATCGAGTTGTCGGCCGCCGAAGCTCCGTATCAGCGGGGCGGTGTGGTGAGGGCCACCGGCGACGATGAGTGTCGTTTCGGCCATCCCGTAGCAGGGCAGATGAGCTTCATTGCGAAAGCCGACCGGGCCAAAGCGCTGCGAGAATTGCTCGATGGTCGAAGCCCTCACCGGCTCGGCCCCGTTGAATGCAACGCGCCAAGAGCTCAAGTCCAAGCCCTGAAGCTCTTCGTCGGTCACCTTGTCGACGCACAGCTGAAAGGCAAAGTTCGGACCACCGCTGGTGTCGGCCTTGTATCGGCTGATGGCTCTGAGCCAACGGACCGGCCGCTGCAAGAAGGTCATCGGACTGAGCAGGACCATGGTCGCCCCAAAGAAAATCGGCGCAAGGATCCCACCGATAAGTCCCATGTCGTGATACGTCGGCAACCAAGAGCAGCCGATCGTGTTGTGGTTTTCTCCGAAGAGCGTCGAGATGATTTCGCAGTTGCGGATCAAATTTCCGTGCGTGAGCATCACACCCTTGGGCTGACCGGTCGAGCCCGACGTGTACTGGAGGACAGCCAAGTCTCCATCGAGAATCGGAACTTCGTTGAATTGAATCGCGATGGAGCGGTCGATCGTATCGGTTCCGATCAGTTCCATATTCCGAGTTTCGCTGCGCATGTTCTCGTCGCGCAGGATCTGATTGGCGGCTTCATGGGTCGTTAAAGCCAACGCAGCTTGACAATCTTCCGCGATCCCTTGGATCCGTGCCCCCTTGCGGTTGCGGCGTGGGGGATATGCAGGCACGGCGATGCAGCCGGCGTACAAGCAGCCAAAAAAGCCGGTGATGAAATCCAGCGTCCCTGGAGGATAGAGCATCAGGACCCGCGATCCGACCGGATGCTTTTCCAAAATCCTCACGGCCACAGCCCGGGCCGCATGGTCCAGTTCCGCATAAGTCAATTTGGTTTCATCATCGCTCTCCCCGTCGGTCAGGTAGAAAGCGGCTTTGTTGGGAAACGCGTTGGCCCAGTACCTCAGTAGGTGGACCATCGTCGTCAACGGAGGCGCATAGGGCGCGTGGATCGGGCTCAGGTCGAGTTTGGCGTACTCCCTGGCTCGACTTTTACCAACGAAATTCATCGGCATAGCACTCGGATGGGAGGAGAAGGATGTTTTGCTAGCATTCATGGGATATTTTCATTGCTCCTGAGCCTCGAAACACCGCTTTTTATCGGTTCTTGGTTATACAGACAATTCGTCAAACTCGGTACAGGCAATATATTTCGTTTCCCAGCAGCCGCCCCTTGGATGCCCCGAACAGCTCGAAGTCTCGGTGTTTCCATGGAATTTCTAGGGATAATAGACCCAAAACTCTTGTGGAAATCCACTTGCTGGTTTTTTCTCGGGAACCTATAATTTCGCCCCCTTGACCGGATTTCCAAACCAAATTTTGTCGCGGAATCCGAAACAGAGGGTCTACAGACACGGTCTTTTCAAAGATACGGTCTAAAGGTATACGGTCTAAAGGTGCAGACTACTGGCCACCTAGAAGGCCCCGTGTTTGGACAAGATTCGACGCACGATTGGCTTCGTCGGCGATTGATCCGAACTGAATTCGAAACTTGCTGAAAGCGAAAATTGGCTATGATCGAAGCGAAAAGAACCGTCCAACAGAAGACTTCCGTTGCGAAACCTGGTTCGGTTGAGCAAAAGTGGTTCATCGTCGATGCCACCGACTGCACCTTGGGGCGTTTGGCAAGCAAAATTGCGGTGGTGCTCATGGGCAAGCACCGGCCAGAGTACACCCCACACGTCGATACCGGCGAGTATGTGGTGGTGATCAACGCCGAGAAGGTCAAGATGACCGGTCGCAAACTCGAACATCGCCACTATGCTTGGTACAACGGATACAACCGCCAAAAGATGGAAAGCTACGGCGAACGCCTCGAGCGCAAGCCCACCGACTTGATTTTGCTAGCAGTCAAGCGGATGTTGCCCAAGAAAAACACTCTAGCTAGGCACATGCTCACCAAACTCAAAGTCTACGCTGGTAGCGAGCATCCGCACCAAGCCCAGCAGCCCATTCCAGCTCCATTCGGCTACCAAGCCGACGGATCGAACCAATAATTTCTAGGCCCCTCAGAGTCGTCCACCAAAGCATCTGCCTTTAAAGAAGTAGCGAACATGTTCACAAAGAAAGACAAAGTCAACGGTGATTGCCTAGGAACCGGACGTCGCAAGACCTCCGTGGCCCGCGTTCGCATCCGACCAGGTTCCGGAAAGATCACCGTCAACGACCGAGCTTTCGAGCAATACTTCGTCACCGACATGGAACGACGATTGGTCGTCCAAACCCTGGAGCATGTTGGACACGCCGACAAAGTGGACGTCTTTGTCCGAGTCGCCGGCGGCGGGCCAATCAGCCAAGCCGGTGCGATTCGCATGGGCCTGGCGCGTGCTCTTGTGAGCCTTTCGGAAGAAAACTTCCAACCCCTTCGCGATGACGGATTCCTGACGCGCGATTCCCGCATGAAGGAACGCAAGAAGTACGGTCTACGCGGTGCTCGCCGTGGAACCCAGTTCTCCAAGCGTTAAGCGTGTGAACCGGCGATTCGATCACCTGATCGCCGGATCCGGGTTCTCCGGAAGTTTGCTTGCCTGGATCCTGGCCTCCCAAGGCCGATCCGTTCTGCTGGTTGATCGATCCTGCCACCCAAGATTCGCTGTCGGTGAGTCCTCGACTCCGACAGCGGACTTTCTCGTCGCCTATCTTGCCCAGCGCTGGAATCTGCCCGCCCTAGCTCCCCTTGCTTGCTGGGGACAATGGAAAAAGCATTACCCCCAGTTGGCCTGCGGCAAAAAAAGAGGCTTCTCCTACTACCATCACCAGGAGTGCTACCATCACCAAGGGGGTGCTGCGATCGAGCGCAGCAAGCTGCATTCGGAGTCTCTTTTGGTTGCCGCCAGCTCCCAGGACGCTTGGAGCGATACGCATTGGCATCGAAGTTCAGTCGACGAGTTTCTCGTCCGACAGGCTTGTGCCGCTGGTGCGACACTGCTGGAGTCGACGCAGATCGATGCTTGTGAATTCGATCCTGTCGAGCATCGCTGGAGTTTTTCTTTGCGAACATTCGCTGAAAAGGGGTTAGCCTCCAGGGTGGATCACTGCCAGGATTCATTCTCGGAAGTTCAAGCCACTTGGCTCATCGATGCCACAGGGCACCATGGATTGAAATCCCCATCGATCGACAACCCAGAGGATTCCCAATGGATGCGAACTGGTACCGGGGCTGTCTATGGGCACTTCGAGGGTGTCTCGCCTTTTGTCGAAGCTGCGCACGAATCGGATCCTTTCTGCGGCGACGATGCGGCTCAGCATCATGTGCTCGATCAAGGATGGTTTTGGATGCTCCGATTCGACCATGGAATCACGAGTGTCGGACTCGTAGAACCCAGCTCGGTTGCTCGGAGTCCAAAGACTTTTTGGGAGAGGATCGAGCGTCATCCCAGCGTAGCTAGGTTGATGCAAAGGGCCAAGCTCATCGCACCGCTGGGCACTGCTTCAGATGGCACGGTTGGGGAACCTGCCCTGGCAACGGTTCAGCGGATGAGTCGTTGCCGATTGAAAGCTTGGGACAAGGGCTGGGTATGTTTGCCGGTTTCCTATGGGTTTATCGACCCGCTCCATAGCACGGGGATCGCCCATGCGCTCAGCGGGGTGGTGCGGCTTGCAGAGTCGCTCTTGATGGAGCGACCGCAGTGCTATGCATCGCTTCATGCCTACGGCCAGGATCTTCGGCAGGAGATCCAGTGGCTGGATTTGCTCGTCGCTGGTTGTTACGCCGGGCAGCCGGCATTCGAAAACTTTGTCGCTTTTGCATGCATGTATTTTATCAGTGCGATCGAGTTTGAAAAACAGCTTGCCACCGATCCGGCTCGATGGCCTAAGGGGTTTTTGCAAAGCCGGGATCTGCAACTGGCCCAAGTCGCCAACGAGGCTTATCAATTGCTCGATCGGGCCAGACACGATCCCAAGTTGGCCTGTGAGTTTCCCGAGGCAGTTCGTCGTGCGATCGAGCCTTGGAACCGCGTTGGACTGCTCGATCCTGCCAATGGCAACCGCATCGCTCACTCGGTTGCTCCCAAGTATGCATCGAGCATCGAGAGCCTTTGTAAGGGTCTGGTTTCATCGTCGAAATGAAGACCCACAATTACTTTGCGGTTCGTGCACCGAGCTGACACAAATCGGAATTCGTCGTACTCGTACTCGAAGCGATTTAGTGTAGCAATCCGGCCCATTGGTCTGCAAGTTACCGCGAACCTCTTCGATCAACGAACGGCATCGCCGCAGCTCAAACAGCCATCGAGTACGAGTACCGTCCGCCGCGGCGGACTGAGTACCGCTTCGCTGAGTACGAGTAGGACGAAATCCGATGCGAGGCACGAACTAAAAGAACACCCCGGCCCCCGGTCGGCTCGTCCGACCGGAGGCCAAGGTTCGCGAGCTAGCGGGAGGCTG
>CAILTZ010000856.1 GCA_903837255.1 uncultured Pirellula sp.
CGGTAAGGGTCCGAGGCTACACTGTCCATCGCCCTTGAAAGCATCTTTTCCCAATCCATTCCGGGTGCCAACTGGCTTCGACGCATGAGCAACCCAAACTCCGCAACACTCACTGCCCAGTCGAAATCGTTTTGCTCCACCTCGTAAGCCATCTGGCTTGCGACCTCACCCAAGACAAACTCCTGCTTGGTGCTCTGGCTCGACTCGGGTTGCTTGGACCGAACCTTTAGCAACAACCAATCCTTCGACGACCCAGAATCACCAACGGACGCTTTTGGTTCTTGCGGAGAAGTCTTGGAGTATCGCAATTCGTCGACAGCTCCCGGAATACCGTCCTCTTGGCCGACCGGGACGATCTCATACAGAGCCGTCACCCGATGCCCGGCCCCGATCTCCCCGGCGTCCTTCTTGTCGTTGTTGAAATCGGCGGCTGCCAACCTGCGGTTCTCGTAACCGATCAGCCGATACGAGTGAACTTTCGCAGGATTGAACTCGACCTGAATCTTCACGTCCTTGGCCACCGTCATGAGCGTACCGGACAATTGTTCGGTCATCACCCGCCGAGCCTCCGTTTCGCTATCGACCATCGCATAGACCCCATTCCCCTTGTCGGAGATCTGCTCCATCATCGAGTCGTTGTAGTTCCCGATGCCATAACCCAAGCAAGTCAAAAAGATGTTGCTTTTGGCCTTCTCTTGCATCATCGATACCAATGCGTCGGTACCAGTTACGCCGACGTTGAAATCCCCGTCCGTGCACAGGATCACTCGATTGACTCCTCCTGGGATGAAATTCTCCTTGGCGATCTTGTAAGCGAGCTCGATCCCTTGGCCTCCGTTGGTCGACCCGCCCGATTGAAGTTCGCTGATCGACGCGAGGATCTGATCCTTTTGTACTCCACTGGTGCTGGGCAATACGCATCCAGATGCTCCGGCGTAAACCACGATCGCCACTCGATCTTGCTCTCGCAATTGGGCCGTCAAAAGCCCGAGCGTCCGCTTGACCAAAGGCAATTTGTTCGCATCGGCCATCGAACCCGATACATCGATCAAAAAGACTAGATTCGAATTAGGACGCTCCTGGTTGGCCACCTTCTTGGCCTGAATCGCCACCCGCACTAACTTGTGCTTGGCATTCCACGGGCAATCGCCCATCTTCATGTGAGCGGCAAACGGATCGTTCCCGGTAGGTCCCGGATACTGATAGTCAAAGTAGTTGAGCCACTCCTCGATCCGAATTGCAGAGGGTGGTGGCACCACGTTGTTCTCCAGAACGTACTGCCGTAACTTGGAATACGACGCGGTATCGACATCGATCGAGAAGGTCGATAAGGGGTCTTTGGCGACGCTAGAAAAAGGTGTCTCGGGGATCGATTCGAATCGATCTCCTGACGTACGTCCTAGGTCTTGGAGTTGTTTGCGACGACTTGGAACGTTGTTCCGGAGCTCGTCAGGAAATTCGCCCAAAGAGTCTTGCTTGAGCCCGTCGGTAGACTTGCTATCGGTAGCCTCACTGTCGTCAACCTTATCGGTGACCGCAAAACGATCAGAAAACTCTGGAGCCGCTGCGGGTTTAGGCATGCCGCCAGGCCCACCGCTTGGCAACCCCAAGCCGCGTTGGCTCATGCCTTCCGTGCCGCTCTCACCCATGCCGCGGCCCCCCCCGCCGCTGCCCAAGCCGCCGCCCAAGGCTGCCTTTCCACCTGCAGATCCGCCGGTTCCACCAATCCCTTGGCCGCCCCTCGAGTAACTGGCAATTGGCCCTGCCGGGAGAGTATTTGCGCGGCTCTCACCAGCTGCTGCACTGAGCTGCTTGTCCTTGGCTAGCCCCTTCAATTCTGGGAGCGTTTGCTTCTTGGCCAATTCGGTAGATTGGCCCTCGAGGTTTAACAAACTCGGACCGCTTGCTACCGATGATTCATCGGTGAGCCTACTGAGCTCCTTGCCTTCTTTTAAAATGCCAAATTCTTCGGTCTCTGTGACCGCCTGCTTTGCTCGCTCGCGTTTAGCCTCACCGAGCTTTATAGGATACGACTCCTGGAGCGCAAAGCGATCCGTGGTTGGCCGACTCCACCAAAACGCAAAGCCTGCTATACCGGCAGCAAGACCCGAAGTGATCGCCAATAAAATTCTTAATCTGCGATGTTTCGTTTCCACACGATCTTGCCTAACTGCAGCTTGACTCGATGGAGTTCCCGCTAGGGAAATCGCTTCCTTGATCGTGTTGCTTCTGGCTGCATCAAGTCGCGTACTCACAGGTAAATTACCGAGCTCTCGCTCGACGCTCGATGCGGTTTGGCGGATCGCTTCGATCTCTTGACGACCCTCAGGGTGCTGGGTCAACCAAGCTTCGACAAGTTGTCGGGATGCCTCGTCGAGCTCGCCAAGCGCGTAAGCCGTCAAATACCAACCCTCGATGGGCGTATGGGTGTCTTCGAATTCGTTCTTGTTTCTATCTGCCATGATCGTCTCTTTTATCTTTCGTAAGTTCGGTTTGATTCGGGATTGGATTTCAGTTGCCTGGATTCATGCTCGAGCGCAGTCGCCCAAGGGCCTGGTGCAATAGCACCCCGACATGCGAAACGCTCAGATCCATCACCTGCGAAATCTGCTTGTACGATAGACCCTGACCTAATCGCAGTAACACGGCCTCTTTTTCAAGTGCCGGCAGACTGCCGATGCACTCTTGGAGCGTCGCGTTTTGCTCTCGATCGACGACCGCATCGTGCGGGTCGGCCTCTCGCGACGACGTGACGCTCGTTGCGATCTCATGGGACTGCTTCGCCATACGGGATTCCTTTCGATGGATATCCATCGCTATGTTTCGACAAGTTTTGAACAACCAAGCGTCGACATAGGACTCCACCTGAGCCCGCGGGGCTTTGCACAAGCGAACGAAAGCCTCCTGGACGCAGTCTTGGGCCAAGCCCGGATCGCTAAGGCCTATGAGCCGCCCGCAATAGGAAAGCAGCGGCCCCTCCAGACGGTCAAAGACCGACTGCAACCAACGGGAATCTTCGCTCTGTGAGTGTTCCTCTGAAGCCACAATGCAACCGTTTCATGCTTTCCATTGAGGCGCTACCAAGGCCCACTGCCTCGTGCCGACACCCAGTAAACGCCAAGCCAAACCTTTTATTAGCCTATTTCCTGAAATTTCTTAAAGTCGCCTGCCCTTCGCGGATCTCCAGCCTGCGGCTACGATTACCCAAGCCAACGATCCACCCTGATTCAATCCCCTTTGCCTACTACAAAAATCATGGACTCTCAAGACAGCCAAGTCGCCATTGTAACCGGCGGCGCTACTGGAATCGGATTTGGAATTGCCGAAGCCCTCGCCAAAGCCGGTCTTCGGGTCGCCATCGGCTCGCGTCGAAACGATGTGGTCGAGCAAGCCGCCTCGGAACTGAGAACCTCGGGAAACCCCAACGTCATCGGTCTGCCCCTAGATGTGACCGATCGGACCAGCGTCCAGGACTTTGTCGACCAAGTCCGCAAGCAATGGGATCGGATCGATATCCTGGTCAACGCCGCAGGGGTCAACATCAAAAATCGCACCATCGGTCAGATGCTCCCCGAGCAGTGGGACGATGTCATGGCAATCAATGCTACCGGGGCTTACAACATGATCTATGCCACCTTGCCCGAAATGCGAGCCCGCCACAGCGGAACCATCATCAATATATCGAGCGTCACCGGCAAACGGGCCCTTGCCCTCGGCGGTGTGGCCTATGCCGCGAGCAAATTTGCGATGACCGCTCTGGGAACTTGCGTGGCTAACGAAGTCGGTGCCGAAGGGGTCCGAGTCACCAATATCTACCCCGGTGAAGTCGACACGCCGATCCTCGAACAGCGTCCAGTCCCTGTCTCCGAAGAACAGCGACAGTTGATCCTGCGGCCCAGCGACGTCGGTCAAGTCGTCGCTTCCATCATCGCCCTGCCACCCAGAGTCCATATCCCGGAACTTGTCATCAAACCGGTTCACCAAGGATACGTCTAAATCTCCTGCATCAGGCTAACGACCCATCGTCTCCCAGAACTCGCCGCAATGCGGCGAGTTTTCGACTAAAATGCAACGCTGATGCAAATGCCAATTCTTTGGACTCTTGGACTCCCACCCCATCAACCCTCCACGAATCAAAGCTCTCATGATCCTCTCATCGCTTTTGAACCTCTCACGGGCTCTTGCGTCACGGGCTCGCGCGCATCGACGCTGGGCTTGCATGGCCTGGCTCCTGGCATGCTCCGTAAATCCGTGTGTTGCCCAAGACCAAACGTCGCAAGGAACCGTCCACTCCTTTAGCCGACAATCCCTCACAAAAACCTATTTCAGCGAAGGGGCCGGGGTAGGGGACCTCAACGCCGACGGCAAACCCGATGTGGTCTATGGGCCCTACTGGTTCGAAGGTCCTGAGTTCAAGGTCTCGCATGAGATTTATGCTCCCAAGCCCCAGCCGATGAACGCCTACGCGGACCACTTCTTTGCTTGGGTCCATGACTTCAACGCGGACGGATTCAACGACGTGCTGAGCGTCGGCTTTCCCGGAACTCCAGCCTACGTCTACGAGAACCCTGGCAAACAGGTCGCCTCGCACGGTCACTGGACCAAGCACCAAGTCTTCGACTGGGTCTCGAACGAATCCCCCGCCTTTACCGATATCAACGGCGATGGCCGACCGGAGCTCGTTTGCACCCGCGCAGGGATGTTCGGGTACGCCGAGAAGATGGA
>CAILTZ010000857.1 GCA_903837255.1 uncultured Pirellula sp.
CGGCCCCCAAACCCCCGGGATTTATCGCATTGTGGCCAACAGGCCCGCGTCCTACGACTCGCCCTTAGATAAGAACGTTAGTCGATCCCCGCGATGGTCCAAGCTCACTTGCTGATGACCTGATCCCATGAGCTCAAGCCGGTGATAGGCAGTAGTGGCTCGGCGGACTGGCGCCACTGAGGGGTTCCCGCCCTGAGAAAAAGTTCGTAGATCGGCTTGGGGCTATCTGGGTCGGCAATGCTTCCCTGGACGTTGCGCCACAGTCCGAGCCTGAGTCCACCCTCCTGGGAGTGATCGACATGTCGATGGTAGATAAACGCATCGATCATCGGCAGCCGCTGGCATTTTTCCCACGCATAAGCATACGCGGCGGCTTGCTGCTGCTCGCTCTGCGGAGTCTGCTGGCTGTGAAAGCCTTGTTCGCTCAAGATGATGCTTCGAGGATTTTCCTTCCATAAAAGCTCCGGGCGTTTCATATGTTCGCAGAGAATCTCAAGGTTGCGAAATGTGATCTTGGGGGTGTCGGCTCGCACGGGAGCTTGGGGGTCGTTCCACAAGTCCACTCGAAATAGGTTCGAATGGTAGGGGTGATATGCCAGATGCCATGGAAAATCCCCTCGCTCTTTGGCGAGTTTGGCAAAGGCATCGATGAGGTCTTTGCCAGGGACCGACTTGGTCGGCTGATCGGGCGTGTGGGCCTGCGTCCAGTGATGGTCGAGCGACAGATAAACACGGGCGTTCTGTGATGACTTGCGAAGCGATTCGTGCGAGATGCGAACGATCTTTTCGTAGTCGTCGACGAGGGCCTCTAACGTGCTGGGTCCACGGTAGTGCCACATATGGTGCGAGTTGACCTCGTTGCCGATGATCCAACCCCAAACCCGACCATGGGGAGCCTCTTTGCCTGAGTATCGATCCGCGAGGTACTCGCTTGCGGCCCGGAGCCAAGCTTGTCCCTCCTGGGTTTGCACGTTGCTCGCGGCCACTGTATAGCTGCGATCACTCGAGCCTCGATCACCGATGGCCTCAGGATGGATCACCAGCGAATCGATCGCTCGATTGCCTGTGGGCATGGCCAGGATGATCAGATAGACAACTAGCCCAGCATCGGAGAGCGTTTTGACTTGGCGATCGATGTTTGCCAAATAGCTCTTCGAGAAATAGTAAGTTTTACCGTCGCTGTCCCATTTCGCTGCATCGGACTGATCTTGTGTAGCAAACATCCCGTTGAGGGCAAAGTTGATCGCGCCATGGCGAACCCCCAGTTTGATCGCATCGTCGACCATTTGGACCTGCAGGCCCTTGATCGAATCGGGCTTGGGGAAGCCTTGAGTGTCCTGAGTTTGGGCCATGCCGGATCCCCAGGCCCAGCAACCTAGCACAGCGGTTAACAAGCAAATCGTCAACGCGCGACGTGAGTGGAAGGTCATAGACTTGCGTTTTCTTTCGAGAGACGTCGCTTCACTCGCAACCCTACGGCTTGGTTGGGTCTGCCCAAGGGCGAATCGGTTTAACCTTCCAGGCCTCATCGAAAAAGTCCGCTTGGACGATCTTGCCTGGCCAACGCCCGTTCGGAGGGGTCGTGATGTCGATCATCGCCCAATCGGGAAGCTTGGGGACTTGGCGTGCATTGTTGAGATAATCGTACTCGCGGTAGGTAAAGCTGCTGTTGAAGACGACATAGTTGTCCGGCGCAAGTGGGTTGGGATAAATCATCAGCGGGACGTGTGTTTCCGAGTCGAGTTTAAGACCACCGAGCTCGATCCTCTGCTCGTCCCATCGCAACGGTAGCTTGGCGATGCCGGTTGCCTCCAGCACCTTAGCGATCGTCGGATTGCTCTTGGGATCGCCCCAGAGGATCAAGTGGTATTTTTCAAAGTCTGCCGAGGTCAGTTCCTCGGAGGACTTGATCCGAACATCCCCACGCATTTGGCGATGCCATTCTCGGACGGCACGGTCGAATTCACTTTGCACCCACTGATCGATCTTGGGGTTGAGCCCTTTGGCGGTTGGTTTCACAAAGAGAAATGGGGCCAGCAGCGCATCGTCGATGGGGCCTTGGAGCAAGTGCTTTTTGAGTAGCCCTGCAGGTGGCGGTTCGATGGGTGAGACAATGTCCCAAAATCCTTCTTTCACACGAAAGGTCGCTCTGAGCGAACCATCGGATCTGGTATTGATTGAAAAAACATCTTTCACAACGGCCTTTTCGGTGTCTACGATGCGGACATACAATTGGTTGCTTTCGAGTTGACTCGCATCGCGATCGAGCGTGAATTGGGTGATGCCTCCGTCGATGACGATCGATATTTCGTTGGATCCAAAATCGGATTCTATCGAGGAAAAGCGAGCATGGATTGTGGCTGGCTCATGATGGTTTTCTAACGCATCGACGGTTACCCCAAAGGCTCGGTTGTAGCGCAGGGTCGTTGTGGTAAAGGAGATGTTGTTTTCTCTTTTGCCTCTATTTTTCGATAGACGATCTGAGGCGGGATCCAAGATACGAAGCCTTCGATCGATTTCTTTTTTTGCTTCCGGGGAGATCGAGTGAGCGGTCTTGGGAGCCACGATGTGGGTGAGTTCAAAGCGTTCTTCCTCGGGGAGTTCCCAACTGGCTTTGGCCATGATGTCGGCTGCCTGTTTTTGTTTATCGATCTGGCCGCTATAAGCGATCGTCGGGACGATGCGCAGATTGCGGACCCAGACCGGACAATCGTGCATGGTCCAGAGTTTCTCTTCGAACCAATAAGGCTTGAGCGTCTCGGATTGGAAGACTTTCAAGAAGTCCGGTGTTTCCGAGAAGCCTGCTCCGGGGGTGGCTGCAAACCAGCGGTCCGGGTAGTGGACTGCGAGGTGCCAAGCCGCTGCGCCGCCCATCGAAAATCCTCGGATCGCTACTCGCTTTGGGTCGATCGGATACTGGCTCATCGCGTGCTCGAGGGCTTCGAGCGTGTCGATCTCGCCTGCGAGTTTGTTGGCGTTGCAGTAGCGGCCGAAAGGGTGAATCATCATGACCGTGCCATCGGGCAGCGGATCGGGGTTTTTCATTCGCGTCGAGAGGAACTGCAGTTCGAGCCCTTTCTCGCTTCGGCCCCGGCACCACACATCGGCTCGTCCACTGGGTACCGAGTTGGATGGAAGGACGACCCCATACGGTTGCACGGTGCCATCGAGTTTCGAGCGAAAGCCACGGACGGTAATGTAGGGCTCCTTTGAGCCTTGGCCGAAGGTCCAATAGCGCTGGTCTTTGCGGATCGCTTCGCAGCGGCGAATTCCTTCGTCGATGAGCTCTTTGGCTCGATCGAAGTCGGCCGGCTCGAAAAACCCGTTTTCGTTGAGAGCCAGCGATACGGCCCGGTAAAAGATCTCCGCATCAGGCAGTTGGCTCTGGATGCGAGGATCCTTGGACGCCAAGAGCTCCTCGATCGATTTCTTGAGTGGCTCAAGGGCCTTGCTCAGCGACTCGCGGACCTCGGCAGGGACTTCGATCCCCGGCGGTGGTACGGCTCGAATGTTTTCGATTTGGTTGTCCGCCGGCCCGTCGGCAAATGCCCCACGGATACAAGATCCAATGAGAACCAAACCGACGAGTATTCGACGCACAGCGCCTAGGTGAGTTTGCATGATGAATTGGTTGACGGATGAGCCGCAGGAGAATTCGGGATCAAGAGAAGATGTTTCGGTTGGCGGGCCAAACAAGTCCGGAGGGATAAGCGAACTTCAGCGAACTTCTGAGGGCATCGGAGGATCTTTTTGGGTCCAAGCTGCAGAGAAGGGGCTTTCGGTGGAAGCCTGACTCGGTCCAACCTGCTCAAGCGCCTTGATGACTTGCGACTCGGTCAAAATATCCTCCAGCAGGATCGGCGCTTTGCCATCCCCTGGCTTGTAGATCGCAAGGACCGGGATGGCAACTTTCTTGAGCTCGCGTAGTTTGGCCATCAGTTCCGGTGGGTATCTGGTCAGATCGGCGATCATCGGCACTACGTCGTTTTTCTTGACGATTTCTTGTACTTTGCGGGTGTTGATTGCGGCTGCTAAGTTCAGCTTGCAGTTCTGGCACCATTCGGCGGTAAAGTCGACCAAGACCGGCTTGCCCTCGGCCACGGCCGCTTGGAGTCCTTGCTCGCTGAAAGGGACCCACTCGAGTTCGTACTTCGATGGTTGCAAGAGATAAAACGAGCCGAGCGTTCCGGCGATGGCCGCGATCGCGCCGAGTCCCCAAGCCCGCATGCGACGAGGTGCGCTTTCCCAAGCTGGCACGCGGCCGATGAGCCAACAAGCAAACCAAATAAAGATCAGGGCCGAGAGCATCGGGATGCGCTCTTTGGCTGGGAACCCAGACACAAAGGCGACCACGCTCAGAAGCAACGGGAAAGCCAAAAATTCTTTGAATGTCTCCATCCAAGGCCCAGGTTTGGGAATCCATTTCATCGACCCAGGAAACATCGCGACCATCAGATAGGGGAAAGCCATCCCGATCCCGACACCCAAGAAGATCAGGAGCACGACCCAAGCCGGTTGGCTGAGGGAAACGGCAAGGGCACTTCCCAGGAATGGTCCGCTGCATGGCGTTGCCAGCAGGGTGGTAATGACCCCTTTGAAAAACGCTCCGATGTAGCCTTTCTTGTTCGACAGCTCCGTGCTCTTGGATCCGGTTGCAAAGCCGGGGATCGGGAACTCCCAAACCCCTAGAAAGCTCAGTGCAAGTGTAAACATAAACCCGGTGAAGAGGACTTGGGTGGCTGTGTTGGTAAAAAGAGCTCCCCACTCCAAAGCTCGGCCGGTCATCCAGCGCAGACCTAGACTCGCGATTCCAAATCCAACCAAAACAGCGATCATGCCAAGCGAGTAGACCAGCGTGAGCCTCGAGGCTGTGCGACGCTCGCCGTGGGCTTCATTGACAAAGCCCAACACTTTCAAACCGATCACCGGTAAGACGCATGGCATGAAGTTCAAGATGAATCCGCCGATCAACGCAAAGCAGAATTTCAAGAGAACTTCTTTGGGCTCGAGTGTCAGGGAGTACTTGTCCCCCTCGAACCAATTCTGCCTTTGTGCATGGTTCGCTGCATCGTCATATTTGCCAGCAGCGATCCCCAATGGAAGCTTGTCTCCAGGCGGATTGTTTTTCGAGACTTGATAAACACCCTTGAACGACACACCGCGAGGCCGATCGCAGGCACCTTTGGTGCAAGCTTGATAGGCGAGCAATCCCTCGAGGGGCGTTTCGCCTTCGATCGCCGTTTCAGGGATCTCGATTGGGACGCGGATCGTGACCTTGCCCTCGTAGTATTCAACGATACCACCGACCCCCAAGTCCTTGCGGATCGAACGCTTGTCGAGTTTGGGTTCGTAAGCGCGCACGCCCGCTTTTTGGGTCAGGACCAAATGGGTTCGATTCTCGGTCGTTTTATCCTTAAGGTCGAGCTTGTAAATATGGAAGTCTTTGTCGGGGTTAGCTTCGAGGATCAATTCCATCTTTTCCCCAGGCTTGACCGACGATTTCGAAAGATGAATCTTCCATTCGACCATGCTGTCTGGTTCGCGGAACGAACCTAGGGCCAGGGATTCCTCTTTCTCTTCGATCCAGCCGGCGAACGTCGCCTGGACCTTCTCGTCGCGGATTGGGATGCAATTCTTTTCACAGACTTGGCCTTCGACGGTTAGCTCGATCGGTCCAGGTTCGATTGACCCGGGATCGATTGACCCGGGATCGATTGACCCGGGCTCGATTGGCCCGGATTTATCGCCAGGAGCCTGTGCCAACTGGATCGGGGCCGTCCACGTGACCTTGTCGCTGAACTGCTCGACATCGAGCCCGGGCCAGAACTCCGAGTTGCGATCGACCTCGGGCGGTCGGTCGGGCACAAAGGGTCCCGACAACTTGGCCTGTTTGCCAGCGAACTTGATCCCAGCGATTTTGATCACTGTGGGGCTCGGGCCTCCCGGAGCCTGGGTTGTCGAGAAGATGTGGTACTTGCCCGAGAGCTTGGTCGTCAGTGAGACTCGCCCTTTGAGCGTCTTGGGGTTGAGCTCATAGGTTGCCGAAAATTCATAGGGGTTGTCGAGTGCACCAAAAGAAAAATCCTGGCCAAAGCCGCCAGCGGATTGCCCGAAAAGCGGGTCTTGGCCCGATTCGGCTCGCAACATAGCCCCATAGCAGGCAACCAAAGACACCAGCCAAACAAGAGTTACCAGAGGGGATACCAGATGCCTGCGGGCGAGACTCGCACCGGTAGAAGTGGCACTGGGCCGAGGCGCTTGAATAAGTAGTTGATTCATTGATCCCTCCTGGGAGCTTAAGGAAGTTCCATTGTAGGTTGGGTCCAGGTCGTGGGTCAACGGAAACCCAGTGAAGCCCTAACGGCCTGCTGACCTATTATAGCCACTCATCTAGGATTAGTTAGTTTACTTTAGGGGTCGCAATGACGCTACGAACAAACCAGGCAGACTGGGAAAGTGCTTTAGGAAGGGCGAATTGGGGGAAATGCGAATTCTGGAATTGATTTTGACCCGACGAACTATCTATAAACCTTCAATCCAGAATGAGGAAGGAATCTCGCTGATGAATCATCGTATTAACCGTAGCATTCGAGTCGCAGAGCCGGTGCTTGACGGCAACGAAGCTCTGTACGTGATGGATTGCCTGCAATCGACCTGGATCTCCTCGCGTGGAACGTACATTGACCGGTTCGAGGGTTTGCTGGCCGAGTTCTGTCAAGTTCCCTATGCGGTGGTGACCAACAATGGCACGAGCTCCTTGCATTTGGCTTTGGCGGCCGCTGGCATTGGTGCAGGGGACGAGGTGATCATGCCGACGCTGTCGTACGTTGCGACGGCCAATGCGGCCCATTACTGTCAGGCCAAGCCGGTTTTCGTCGACTGTGAGCCGAATTATTTGTCGATGGACCCTGAGCGGATCGAGGAAGCGATCAGTCCTCGCACCAAAGCGATTTTGACTGTTCCGCTCTATGGTCATCCGGTGGACATCGATCCGATCCGGCAGATCGCTCAGCGGCACGGCTTGCTGGTGATCGAGGATGCGGCCGAGGCGATCGGTGCGTTGTACAAGGGGCGTCGCGTCGGGTCACTTGCCGACGCTTCATCATTTAGTTTCTTTGGGAACAAGACGATCACGACAGGCGAGGGGGGGGCGATCACTACGGCCGACGAGCAGCTAGCGTCAAGGATGCGATTTTTGCGAGGCCAAGCGGTCGATCCGAGCAAGAACTACTGGCATCCCGAGGTGGGCTTTAATTATCGGA
The DNA here is from genome assembly GCA_903837255.1 of uncultured Pirellula sp. GTDB lineage: Bacteria > Planctomycetota > Planctomycetia > Pirellulales > Pirellulaceae > JBKCUI01. The sequence goes on from CAILTZ010000857.1 coordinate 7,263, forward strand.
TGACCAACGTCGCGGCGGCGATTGGAACGGCGCAAGCCGAGCGGCTTGATATTCACGTCCAGCGTCGTCAGCAAGTCGCTCAGTGGTACTTTGAAGAGTTGTCTGAGCATCAAGACATTTTCCAGCTTCCTTGGACTGCGCCGTGGGCTCAGCATTCGTATTGGATGTACACGATTCTGATGCGTCCCGAGCTGGCCGTCTCGCGCGACGAATGGATCCGATTGTTGGCCGAATCGGGAATCGAGAGTCGTCCGGTCTTTTATCCGATCCACAGCATGCCGATGTACTTTGAGAGATCGGACAAGTACCCGGTTGCTGAGCGTTGTTCCCGTTTGGGGATCAATCTTCCAACGCATGGCAAACTCACGCGCGACGACGTGTCGTATGTCTGTCGGCACGTGATCGCAGCTTGGAACTCTCTCTATCGCACCCAATCCAAACCGCATGTACGCGCGGCGTAATGGCTGGATTGATGTGAAGACCGTTGTCACCGATGTCGCCGGAGACCACGATGAAAAAAATCAGGAAAGCACCGGCGGCGACTTCGGTGCACCACTTTGTTCGTGCGTTTTCTCGTACTCGTACTCGTGCTCGTGCTCGTGCTCGTGCTCGTGCTCGTGCTCGTACTCGAAGCGGTCGAGTCTAACAATCCGGTCCATTGGTCCGCAAGTCACCTCGAACCGCCTCGATCAACGATCGGCATCGCCGCAGTTCAAACAGCCATCGAGTACGAGTGCCGTCCGCCGCGGCGGACTGAGTACCGCTTCGCTGAGTACGAGTACGGCGAAATCCGACGCGAGGTAGGAACGAAAAGATCACCCAGGCCCCCGGTCGGCTCGTCCGACCGGAAGCACAGCTTGATCTGCTAGCGGGAGGCTGCGTCGTAAAGTGGGGATGGTGGAGATGATCCGCCAGCTAGCTGACGAACCATGGGCTCCGGTGGCTCAAGGCCACCCG
>CAILTZ010000858.1 GCA_903837255.1 uncultured Pirellula sp.
AGACAAAACCTGAAATCTCCCCCGCCCAAGCACGAAACACCGCCGGCGATTCCCCAGCAACCCAAACGCCCACGCCTCAGCGGCGAACATCTCGCTGAGTGGGTACCTCGGGGCTTTGCCGTCGTCCACTCAGCATCCCCTGGCACAGGCCTTTCGCACGGCTGTCCGACCGTCGGCGGTCCCAACGAATCCCTCGCACCCAAAGCCGTCATCGATTGGCTCAATGGACGCGCCAAAGGGTTCACCAGCATCGATGGAACCGACGAAGTCAAAGCTTACTGGTGCACTGGCAAAGTCGGGATGATCGGCACCTCGTACAACGGCACGCTGTGCCTTGCGGCTGCCACCACCGGCGTCGATGGACTCGAATGCATCATCCCGATCGCTCCTAACACCTCGTATTACCATTACTACCGCTCGAATGGCTTGATTCGACACCCAGGCGGCTACATGGGCGAAGACATCGATGTGCTCTACGACTTCATCAATTCCGGCTACGATACCTCCCGCAAATTCTGCGATTGCAACATCCGCGATGAAGGGATGCTCAAGGAATTCGATCGGACCAACGGCGACTACAACGAGTTCTGGAAAAGCCGCGACTACATCCACCAACTCGATCGAATCAAAGCACCGATGCTCATGGCCCACGCGTTCAACGACTGGAACGTGATGCCCGAGCACAGCTATCGCATCTACCAAGCCGCCAAGAAAAAAGGTTTGCCCTGCAAGATCTACTACCACCAAGGAGGCCACGGAGGACAACCACCCGTGCAGGTCCTCAATCAATGGTTCTCCCAGTTCCTCTACGGCCAAGACAACAAGGCGATGGAAGGTCCAAACGCCTGGATCGTCCGCGAAGGCAAACGCAACAGCAAACCTGAAACCTATGGGGACTATCCGAACCCTGATTCCAAGGTCGTGACGTTCAAACCCCAAGGCTCCGGGCGGCGAATCGGAGAGCTAACACCAGCTCTCAGCGCTACCCCAACGACAGACTCTGCGCCAGACTCTGCTGAGTCGCTTGTCGAGGATGTTATCGATAACTTTTCGTTCAGTGTTCCGCAGTTGATCCAAGCCGAATGGAGCAACCACAGGCTGATCTATGCTACGCCCAAACTTACGGAACCGCTGCACCTATCAGGAGTTCCACGCATCAAGTTGCGGGTGGCTTGCGATCAACCCACCGCTTGCCTTAGCGTTTGGTTGGTCTCCCTGCCCTGGACCAACAGCGAACGGATCACCGACGATGTGATCACTCGCGGCTGGGCCGATCCGGCCAACGCCGAATCGATCTGGACCGAAAAGCCCATGGTCCCAGGAGAGTTCCGAGACGTGGAATTCGAACTGCAACCCGACGACCAAATCCTCCAGCCAGGGGAACAGCTCGGTCTAGTCCTGGTCTCCAGCGATCGAGACTTTACACTCTGGCCCGAGCCAGGCACGCGGTTGCAGTTTTCCATCGATGGCTGCCAATTGGATCTGCCGATCGTCGGAGGCATCGAGGCCTACACCAAGGCGATCAATCCGTCAAGTCCTTGAACATCTAAAGAGCCGCGATAGCCGAAGATATCCGCAGCATTTTTATGCAAGCAATCCTCTGGGTCGATCGCTCGAAACCCAGAGCCTTATTCTTGGTCGACTTCTTGGTCAGGCAACCTCGATTTCGCCTTGCCAAGTTCCCTGGATCGACCACACTAGTCGGTTTGCACTTCGAGATCACCCATCGATAGATTCAGCATTCTGCATGTCGAACTTGGCTCAATTGGACTTGCCGCAATCAAGCGGTCTTGTCGTCCACATCCTCAGCGCCATCGCGCAACAAGAAAAGAGGTTCCGTCCGCAACAGCTACTCATGTCGCGGTACTTCGCCTCCAACGATCTGCCAAGGCTAAAGAATGCGGACTGCTCGCTCGCATTTCAATTTGAACTCGAAGGCGTATCGCCGGTCAAAGGCCAGTTCACAACCGGCATCGCGATCGAATTGGATCCAAAACATCTCGACCAAATCGGCGATGTCACGGCCAGTAAAGTCGTCCGAAACATCGCGTTGACCTGCTCATGCACCGAGGCGACCAAGCCCTGTGTCCATCAAGTTCATTGCCTCAACTATCTGCGTCGGCATCTGACCCAGCGATCCCCAAGCGATGCGATCGAATGGATGCTCAGCTGCGTCACCGATGGACGCCAAGCTGGCCGAAAGCTAGTCGAAAGCTTGGTTTACCTCAAACCCGATATCGAAGAAACGCTCGCTGAAGCCGAAGCGGACGAGGACCCCGATCGACGCTTGCAACGCATCCAATGGCGTTTGCAGTACTCCAGCTACGGAGTGAACATCCAAGCCTACTTGCAAACCTCTCGCAAACGCGGGGGATGGAACAAAGGCAGATTGCTTCGCGATAACTTTGACTCGGTTCCCGATATCGCACTCGGCCACCCGGCAGATAAAATGCTTGTGCTCGTGCTGCAATCCGCAGAGGACTCCTACCGAGGCCAAACGCCCCGCGTGATCCGAGAATGCCTGCGGCTGCTGATCGATCACCCCAATTGCACGCTGGACGATCCGGTCCAAACCCCGCTGCGCATCCGCGAAGTCCCCGTGGAAGTGCGTGTCGAACAGCAAGCCGAGGTCTTCAAACCAGCCGTCTACCAATCCAACGTTCGGATCGATGCAATCCACGAAGACCCAACAATCTTCTTGGGTACCATCCACAGCACCGAATCACTCCTGCTACGCATCGATCGCGAACGCCACATCCTGTGGATGAGCACCATCGAGTCTCGCATCTTGCGTCTGATCAACGACCTGAGCGCCGCGGAGCGACGCGAAGCTGTCATGGATCGAGACACCGCAGAAAAATTTGCGGACCTGATCGTGCATGTGGCTAAACCCAAACGACTCGAAGTCCAACTGCCCGAGGCTCTGGCCGGGCCCGAACAACCCCTCGAACCAAAAATCGAACTCCACCTCTCACCCCGAGGCAAAGAAGGTCTCCAGGTCGGCCTGAGGGTGGCTTGCGATGCCGTCGTGGAACCCCCGGTCCCCGGGCAAGACCCCGAGCGACTCCGCGTTGCGACCACAGCAGGACGGTTTCAACTGCTCCGAGCCCTGGAAGAAGAAGCCTCACGCGCCGACGAGTATGCCGATCGCGCCCAACTGCAACTGCTCCCCTACGATGGACCCTATACTTGGATAGCCACCACTCCAGACGATGCGCTCGATCTGCTGCAGCGATTGCAAAATCTCGGCGACCAATCTCCACCTGTCTGCTGGCCCAAGAGCCAGCCGATGCAAGTCGTCGGCGAGATCACTCCACAGCGACTCCAAGTCAGACTCAGCAGTGGCCGCGATTGGTTCGGCCTCGATGGCTTTGCCGAACTAAATGGCCTGGAAATACCCCTGGCAGAACTCCTCTCCGCCCTGCGCCAAGGCCGCCGCTTTGTACCCCTAGGGGATGGCCAATTCGCCCAAATCTCCGACTCCTTACGACAACGACTCGGGGCCATCCAAGATGTCTCGATCGGTGACGCCGGCGAGATCAAGGTCTCGAAAGCAGGCACCGCAGTGGTCGAAGAGGCCCTGGGTAACGACATCTCCGTCGAAGCCGATCAATCCTGGAAAGACGCACTCTCACGCCTTGCCGGTGCGCGCAAACTCAACCCAAAAGTCCCCGAAACGCTCCAAGCCAGCCTGCGCGATTATCAAGTCACCGGGTACGGCTGGCTTGCAAGGCTTGCACACTGGGGAATCGGCGGAGTGCTCGCCGACGACATGGGACTCGGGAAAACCGTCCAAGCCCTCGGGATTTTGCTTGATCGAGCGAAAAATGGTGCAGCCCTGATCATCGCCCCAACGAGCGTAGGATCCAACTGGCAACGCGAAACTGAAAAGTTCGCTCCATCGTTACGCCCGATGCTCTACCGGGAACACGATCGACAAACACTCATCGACTCGGCCGGACCCGGTGACTTGATCATCACCAGCTACCAACTCCTCCAACGCGATATCGAACGCTTTACCAAACGAGCCTGGAATACCCTGGTGCTCGACGAAGCCCAATTCATCAAGAACTTCAACACCAAAACCGCACAGGCTGTACGTCAAATAGAAGCCGACTGGCACCTTGCCCTCTCAGGAACCCCACTGGAAAACCACCTCGGGGAACTCTGGAGCCTGATGCGCACAGTCAGCCCAGGCTTGCTCGGCTCCTGGGAAAAGTTTCGCAAGAACTTTGCCGAACCCATCGAACGCCACCAGTCCAAAGACCGCCTGCTGGCACTCGGTCGTGTCGTGCGTCCATTCATCCTGCGAAGGACCAAAAAGGAAGTCCTCTCGGAATTGCCAGAACGGACCGAAGTCGTCCGGCTCGCAGAATTCTCCGAAGCCGAACGAAAGAAATACGACGCGGCCCGCTTGGCGGCCCTGAACGAACTGACCCAAGGTGGTGGAACCTCAGATACCGACGCACAGATGCGCATCCGCGTGCTGGCTTGGTTGACCCGCCTGCGACAGCTCGCATGCCACCCGCGCCTGGTCGATAAACGCTGGGACAAATCCAGCGCGAAACTCGATCTGTTCATGGAGATCGTCCAAGAACTACGCGAAGGCGAGCACCGAGCGCTGGTCTTTAGTCAATTCGTCCAGCACTTGAGCCTGCTGCGAGAATCCCTCGATCGCGTCGGCATCAAGTATCAGTATCTCGATGGCGCAACGCCCGCCGCCAAACGTCAGGACGCCGTCGATGCCTTCCAAGCAGGCGAAGGGGATTTGTTCCTGATTTCTCTCAAGGCAGGGGGTACCGGATTGAATCTCACGGCTGCAGACTACGTCATCCACATGGACCCATGGTGGAATCCAGCCGTCGAGGACCAAGCCACCGACCGCGCACACAGGCTCGGCCAACTGCGTGCAGTGACC
>CAILTZ010000859.1 GCA_903837255.1 uncultured Pirellula sp.
AGCGATGGTTCATGGGATGGAACGCTCAACTGGCTACCCTCTTCGAGGTTGGTCGTTGACCAGTTTCTCATAGGATGTTTGCCACAGGTTCTCAGTGAGCCTATGGGTCGATGGGGGTTTCGTGGACCTGTGAGCATCACGGGATCGACGCACGTTGCGGCACCTGAAGAAGGTCGTACATCGCTACTGAGGGATTGGGACTTGCGCATCGATTTAGAAGACGCATCAATAGGGGCCGACCAAGTAAGGGGATTGAGGGGTACGATCCAGATCACTGGTGAAAACAACAATCAATCGGCGACTGCTTATGGTTCGCTTGCGATCGATGCGATGGCGGTCAAGGGGATCGCGGTAACGGGGGTCGAAGGACCTTTTGCGATGAGCAACAACACCTTGTATTTGGGTCGGGACGCCAGCGAGTGGCACAGCAGGAATCCTACTGGACGCAGGATAGTCATATCGAGCAACGAGTTCCCTGATTCCCCGGTTGTCTCGGCCTCGTTCAATTCGCGGGTTCGCGATAGTTTTGTCGAGCGTCGCGATCAGGGTACGAGCAATTGGTTTGGACCCAAGACTGTGACGAAGGTTGAGTTTCCCAGCATGGACATCAGCGACAACGACGTCCGTGCTCGAGCCTTGAGTGGTACTTTTTTTCTTAGTGGGATTGAGCCGCTCAATGGCGATCGGTCCCACATTCGCTGCCGACTGGTGGATGCGGATGTTCACGGGCTGCTTGTCGATTTGGGAGAGACCCACACATCGGCCAATGGCCGCTTGTTTGTCGAGTGTGGCATCGAGGGTTCGCTGAACAATCCAAATTCGCTGGCTGGCAATGGCAAAGCGTGGTTGCGAGGGGCGAACCTTTACGAGTTGCCAGTGATGATTCGGCTTTTGAATCTACTTGCAGTCCGTCCGGATCAAGGCGCGTTTGATTCGGCGGATATGGAGTTTGGCATTGATGGAGATCGGATCCCGATTAAGAACTTGCAGCTCGACGGTGACTTGATCTCCATGCAGGGCAAAGGTTCAGTGAATTTCCGGCGAGAGTTGGATTTGAAGTTGGTTGCCAACGTTGGTCGGCGCGGGATTGTAGGCGCACTTATGCGTCCGTTCACCCAAAATCAAGACGCAAATTGGATGAGGATCGAGGTCGGTGGGACGACGAGCAACCCGCAGATACGTCCTCCGATGCCGCTTCGTGATTCGCTAGATTCCGTACTGCTTGAGGCGCCTTAAACCAACAGGGTAAGGGGGGGAGCATGATGAGCATGCCGATTGATCCCATGCAGAGCAGGGGAAGGCTCGAGCGAGTCGATCGCATTGTCAGGGATCGAGCGATTGAAGCCACCGGGGCGGCGCAGGCAAGCGGTGAGCGGTTTGGGGATGGGAAGACTTACGGTGGCAAGCCCCAAGAGTTACGGAAGGAAGAGCCCGGGAAGGATTCGGATCAGAGGGGGTCGGAGGGTGTCCAACATGATCAAGGCTCAGCGTCGGGCGACACGTTAGATTTTTTCGCTTAACTAGCTCAGCCGGACTTCGCCGTAGGCGAATTTCTTATGGCCGTTGTCATCACAGACAATTCGTTCAATACCGTCAACACAGTCCCGAAAGATAGATCACAGGACTTTGGCATTAGAGCACGTCATCGGCTACACTGGCGGCCCCTCGATTAATTACGAAGCATCCAACAGGACAAAGCAAAGGTTGGGACGGACTATAAGAAGCTCTCCGAGGAATGCTGCAACGAGTCTCTCGATGGAAATAAATGTGGGGAAATGTGTGAGACGATCACCAACACATTGGACACAAAGGTTAAGGAGCGTGATAGATTGGTCATGTGGAGCCGAAACAGCGATGCCTTGATCCAGATGCTACAGGAGAGTTTGAATGCGAGAAAGAATTGCACCTTGGCTACCCGCTATTTTCTGTGGCGTCCTTTCGCTGATCACCGTCGTCACAGATGTCGTGGGGCGAGCGATGAACGGAACCGTTGATGCGGGACTGTCAACCTTCCTGTGCTTCTTGCCGATGTGTTTCTTCTTCGTGGGCGTGATGCTCAAGAATCTACGCGATGAAAACCGTGTACTTAAACGTCGATTGGATGAAGCAATGCCAGTTCAGAATCAGGGCTAGCTGACGGTCAGTGACAAACCAAAACCGACGTGGTACAGTGTGCTCGCAAGAGCGGGGGCCAAGGCGTCTGCTCAATCAATGCTAACGCTTCCTGCTTTACGAAAAGCTTCCATGGTACCCATGAAAATTAAGCAACTTTATTTGGTTCTTTCATTCCTTGCAGTCGCAACCATTGCTCTGCTCTATGGGATTTCCCCGACATGGTTCGCGAGAACTTTTCTCAACGTGGCAGAAATGTCGGTGGATTTTTCCCATATATTCCGGGCACTCATGACTCTGTATATGGGTTTGGGCTTTTTTTGGCTGTACGCTGCTTTCAACGACAAGTATCGCAATACGGCGGTGTTGACGACCTTGATTTTTGCTGGTGGACTTGTCATCGGCAGAATTTTGAGCCTTCTAGTCGACGGTAAACCATCTACGATTCTGCTGTTTTACACTGCACTGGAGCTTGGGCTCATTCCAATTTCCCTATTGGTCTATCGTTTGCGCGATTGAGTAGGTCCGACCGCCGCTAGATTGCGTATCTTAATAGCTCCACGTCATAACAGGTGCGCTCGGAGCCTACCACCGGACTTGTCCGGTGGAGGCGTAACTTTCAGCTACCTGCGACGTCCTACTCGCGCATCTGCATTGCCCCCCTGACCCCATTCCTCTTCCCGCCCCATTGCGGGAAGAGGAATTGGGTCAG
>CAILTZ010000860.1 GCA_903837255.1 uncultured Pirellula sp.
AGATACCAGCGTTTTATGGCCACTGGAACGACAGCGATAGGACGCTCGGATTTTCGGGCGGCCATCAGAGCGATGGCCGCCGCACCTTCGCGGAGGGTTGTGAGCCGATCGTTGGTGTGGTAGATGTCTCCTTCGGGAAAGACCACCAAAGGCTCTTTTCGTCGCTGGAGGATATCCATGGCTGTCTTCATCGATTGGATGTCGGTATTTTCGCGATCCACACTAAAGCAGCCGCAGCGCTGCATCGATTCGCGTTCAAACCACTTGCTCTGGGAGAAGACCTGCCAGGCGGTCATCACATAGAAAGGCGTTTTGAGTTGGTCTGCTGCTTGGAACAAGCAGTAGGAGTCCCAATGGAACGAATGGTTTGGGGTGAGCATCACCCCGAGCTGTGCATTCAAGGCTCCTTGGAGATTTTCGATCTGTTCGATTTGAACGCTGGTGATCTGCTGTTGCGCCAAGGCTTTGTGACGCAAGGAGCGAGCAGCGCGGTACCACCAATAGGTGAGTTTCGCAGGCCAATGCTTGTCCGGGATACCGTAAGGTTGATCGTTCATCGCATCAGAACTCAGTCCACTAGTACGCCCTGGCCCTCTTGGATTCGCAACGTCTTGCCCAACTCGAGCGGTCCATCGATTCGCTCAAGACGATTATTGTTGTTTTGCGATTCAGGAGCTGGCCACTGGATTTCGAGCGAAAGGACCTTGGTCGCTCTCCCTAAACCGATTGTCTGCTCCAAAGGATTCGCGCCAAAACTGCTGCCCGAGGTGACGTGTCGATAAACAACCGGCAGGTCTGGATCATCGGTCTGGATCTTGATTTTAGCACCGATCGCTGCGCGATTTGAAAATTGGCCGATCAATTTTAGTGAAATCCAACTGGCTGAGTTTCCTGGGTTTTGGAAAAGGATGTTGTGGTACTTGTCCCCGTTGACGGCTCCTCCCATCTCGATAAACAGATCGATCGTGCCATTGCGATCCCAATCCCCACAAGCCACCCCGTGGCCTTTTTGAAGGTTGCCAGTTCCAGAGGAGGCGGTGATATCGACGAACCGTTTGCCCGCGAGGTTTCTGAACATGCGATTCGGGACCAATGTGCCAAGGTTAGGGTCTCCTGTCCCAAGATAAAAATCGAGCCAGCCGTCGTTGTCAAAGTCGGCAAAGTTCGAGCCCATGGTGATGAAGACCCCTTCGAGTCCGGCTTCTTTGGTGACGTTGACAAATCGCTGGCCGCCCTGGTTCAGATACAGGCAACTCTTGGCTTCGGTACTCTCTTGGCCGATCATCCCTTGGACGCATGCCCCCACCGATCGCGAGTAGTTTGTTGCGAAGATATCTTGCCATCCGTCGTTGTTAAAGTCCCATGCCCAGCAGGAAAAGCCCATTTGGGGACCGTCGATCCCCAAGGCGCGCGTGACGTTCTCGAAAGTTCCGTCCCGACGGTTGCGCCACAGTTGGGCTCCAACTCTCGACAGGTGATTGATAAACAGATCGGGCCAACCATCGTTTTCGATATCGATCCAAGCGGCTCCTTTGCAAACCATCCCCTCGCCTCCGGCCACTCCAGCTCGGGGGGCTACATCCTCGAAGGTCCCGTCTCGTTTATTGCGATACAGACGATTGGATTGCTGCTCGCTGCATACAAAGACATCCAGCCAGCCATCGCGATCGAAATCGGCCCAAGTCGCCGAGATCGAATTCAGCGGCTCTGAGAGTCCGGCTTGCTCGGTCACATCGGTGAATGTCAAGTCCCCGTTGTTTCGAAGCAGGCTCGGGCGCATCGCCAGCGATGGTGTCAACCAAGCACCTCGGACGATGAACACATCGAGCCAGCCGTCGTTGTTATAGTCGGTCTGCACGCAGTTGAGTCCACCGAGCTGATTCGAAACCCCAGCCGCTGCGGTCACATCGATGAATTTTTCAAGATTCTCATTGCGATAAACCCCCATGATCTGCGTTGGGTCGAACGAGGAGATGACAACATCGAGTTTGCCATCTGCATCGAAATCGTCCATGATCGCTCCACCGGCTTGGTTGAAGCGATTGAGGCCAACCATTTCGCCGATATCTCGAAATCTACCGATCCCATGCTCTTGATGTGCGTAACGATCGATTGGAATCAGGTACTGCGTCGGGACTTTGTCCGGGTGCTCGTCGAGGGTCATGTAAGCCACATTCAATAGCCAGCGAACTTCGCCGTCGTCAGGAAACTTGTCCAGGTACTCCATGAAGTGCTTGATCGCAATCCGAGAGCCTTCGGGGTTCTGGTGCACTGCGCCTTTGGCGATTGGCAGAATGCAGGAGCTCTCACCACGGCAAGCGATGCAGTTTTCGTTTTCACCCCGGCGCATGGCCGTGACACCCTGGTTGTAGATGATTGTGTATAGAAAATCGCTGGCGATCCTGGGGTTCTTCTCGACATGCTTGCGAGCTTCGCTGAGATCCTCGTAAGCCTTTAGTGGGTCGCCGTCGTAATTTAAGAATGTCGAGCGAGAGTACCGTGACGAAGCGATCTGGTCGGGGTCGAGGGCCTGGTCGCTGAGGATTTGATCGAGAGCTTGGACACTCGATCGGACTGCAATCTTGAATTGACTGCCAATCTGCTCAAGCGTCGAGCCTTTCGGCCAGGGCTTCACAGCGCTCATGACCCAACCATAACCCGAGCCGTCGAGGACTTTTCGAGGCTGATAGATGAACGCTTCCTTGGTCGCCTCAGCAGCAGTGCTCTTGGCACCCTGGGCCGGTGATGTTTTCCAGTTGCCTTCCAAGCCCGATTTCTCTCGGGACTCCTCGCAACCGGTCAGACTCCAAAGACAGACCACTGGAATCGCCCAGAGGTAAATCCAATGGCGAATCCGGCTCGACGTACATCGCAGATTTGTCCGGCAATTTCTGATCACGTTACTACCTGACTCAAGAGCCGTATTCCCTCGATCGCTGCGTCCACATCCGACTCGGTCGTGGTATGCCCGAAACTCATACGCAACGCACCGTCCTTTGGATCGGTCCCTAATTGCGCGTGGATCGCACCGGCACAGTGCAAGCCTGAACGACATTCTATCCCCAAAGCCGAGTCCAGGAGCATCGCCATCTCATGACTGCTCAGGGATCGGCTCGAAAAACTGATCACAGGAACCCTGGATGTCTGTTTGGTAGGGGCTTTTGCATCTGGGTATCCGACCAGATGCAAGTTTGTATGCCGGCCGATCTCTTCGGCGATTCTTTCGATCCAGCCCGCTGAGGCACGTTGGAAATCCGGCAAAGATTGGGAGTTTAGGAAGTGCAATCCAGCTCCCAACGAGGCGATCGATGGACCATTGAGGTTGCCCGACTCGACCGACTCACGCCAGCCGAACGGACCGGTCCAGTCGATACTGCTGCGCCCAGTCCCACCGACCCAAGGTGATTGCAAATGGGGAATGATCCGCTGGCTAGCGGCCACAAAGGCCGTCCCGAGCATCCCGCATAGACCCTTGTGTGTCGGAGCTACCAGCAGGTCGATCCCTAGCGATTGCGCGTCGAGTTCGACATAACCGAGGCTCTGGGCCGCATCGACCATCCACCAAGCATTCGAGCCGGCAAGGATGGAACTCAGAGAATTTAGATCCTGTACGATCCCAGTGACGTTCGATGCATGATTGACGATGACCAAACGTGTTTCATCGCACAGGGCCGCTCGAAGCGATTCCGGATCCACCCAGCCACGCTCATCGCAAGGGACCATGGTCCAGCGCAAGCCCCTTCGCTTCTGAAGGTCCGCAAGTGTTCGCAAGACGCTGTTGTGCTCGGTCGCAGTCGTTACGACGTGCTGGCCTCGAAGATCCGATTCCCAAAGCGCACTGTGGATGGCCGCATGGATTGCCATCGTGCCGTTGCTCGTCCAGGCGATGCGCTGCGGGTCGGTGATCCCGAGGAACCGCCCAAGCCTCGTGCGTACATCGTCGATCATTCGGTCGGTTCGCTCCGCACGACGGTACGCTCCACGCGAAGCGGCTACGCCCAGCTGTTGCTGAAAATCGATGCAGGTCTCTAGCACTCCGGACGGTTTGGGCCAACTCGTCGCAGCATGATCCAGATAGATACGACGCTCGGTCACGTGTTTATGAGTGGTTACGGGAAGATATAGCGAAAAAAGTTGCGAACAGGCTGGCCGTCGACATAAGCGGTCGGTTGGCCGTAAAGCCCCCGACCGAGCTGTGCATTGGTGCCTTGTCCGAAGCCAACCAGCGGTACATAACCGCCATTGCCCGGTGCATAGACCGTGCCGGGTGGGATCGCTGCCGGAGGCGCATAAGCAAAAGGCGAGGCACCTGCCGGTGGGACCAGCCCTGTCGTCGGTGCTACACCATTGATCCCCGAGGGAACCATTCCGGGGACTGTTCCGGGAGCAACGGGGCTTGCAGGCATCGATGGGGCGGTGCTTGCAAGGCTCGGGTTGCAGGATGGAGCCGCAGCATTCGAGGCTTGTTGCCAAACGGCGGGTGAAACCATCCAGCGAGCATCAACGGCCGCCGGGGGGGCCGAAACAAAAGGTGCGGAATTGACAAACGTAGCTGGGCGGTTGTAACTGGGCATCGGGGAGCCCGCATAGGGAACCCCCGATTGTGCGAACGTTCCAGGGGCGACGCTTTGAGGGGCCGCCGGCGCAGGAACGTAGTAGGTAGGTGGTGCCGGCATGACCGTCATTGGCACCGCTGTGCTTGGCATTGTCGGTGGAGGAACCGCGCTTTGAGGATAGCTCGGCACGAAGGCCGGTCCGGCCGATGGAACTCCAAAGGGTCCTGATGCCGGCGGAAGCGACCCGGGCGGAAGTGACGCGGGTGGAAGTGACGCGGGGGGAAGTTGCGGAGCGCTTTGGGGTACCAGTGGGATCGAGCCCGGCAGCGTACCGCCACCAGGCAGCGTACCACCGCTGATCACTGGAGGAGTGTTGAGCGTTGGAGGGATATTGGCGATCGGATCGTCTTGGTAGAAATTCGCCACTCTCACGGTGCTATCGAAGGCAGTGCTATCGAAGGCAGTGCTACCGAAGGCAGTGCTACCGAAGGCAGTGCTACCGAACGCGGTCGAGCTGATGGAACCCGAGGAGATGGAACCCGAGGAGATTGTGGGGCGGAAACCGTCGTCATTGTTTTGAATCGCTGCTCCAGGTCCACGGATCGTCGGTGGTGCTAGCAGTGCGATCACTCCCAGGGCGCTCGACGGAACGGTCAGGCCTGAGGCTCCGAGCCGCTTGGCCGAGTCCTTATCCAACGTGGGGGCTTGGGATGCATCCGGATCTTGTGCAACAGGAAGCCTCGCGCTGGGTTTGTGCGAGGTATCGCTCGAGGCTTTCGTCGGACGCTTGCCATAGTCGCTCAGCGGATTGATCGGACCTTGGGAATCGACCAGGTACCGCAACTGCTCTCGGAGAGCTTGTGCATCGCTTGCGGCATTCGCGTCGGATCTTATGCGAAATCGCGGTGGCTCAACCGCCAAGCGATCTTGGGCAGATGCTAGAGTTGAGCAAAACAAAGTCCAACCCACAGCCAGTACCTTGACCAACATGCGAGCGGTTTGATCGACTTTCAGGCCGGTGGACAAGGGTGCCATCGCAGTGTCACTTTACAGGTGGATTGACTCGAACCCCAACCGCTTTGAGCTTTTCAAACCCAGCGGCCTTGTCGGCGTTTTGGACCAAGCCTTCGTCGACATAGAGACGCAGGAACGGAGCAAAACGTCGGTTCTCTTTCGCATCGGCTTCGCAGGCCTCGATCAGAGCCGTCAGATCGACTTCAGGATTCTCCTGGAGGATAAGCAATCGCAACTCGCGCATCGGCTTGGTAAAGTCTAGCGTTTTGACTCCGCAACCTTTGAGGTTGATCGTCTGCAGACCGCGTAGTTCCGCGATTCCATTGAGGTCTTCGACAGGGCTGAGTGCGACATCGAGGGTCCAAAGTTTTTTCAGTCCAAAGACAGGCTCCAGCTTTTTGACTTTGTTGCCAGAGGCATACAAAGATTGAAGCTTGGTCATCGCTCGAAGCGGTCCGATGTCTTCGATGGAGTTGTTGGCGATGTGCAGATACTGGATCGCTATTAAGCCGCTGATCGGTTCGAGCGATTGGATCTTGTTCGAGGCCAAGTCGACTGACTGAAGAAGCTTCAGTTCACGGATCGGAGCCAGCTCGACGATCTCGTTCTTCTCTAGATCGAGC
>CAILTZ010000861.1 GCA_903837255.1 uncultured Pirellula sp.
AAACGGCAGATCCAAAGAGTTGTTCGTAGGCGATATCTGGGGACCCGTGAAAGGGGAGTTCTTGTCCCGGCCCGACGGCGGTGATCCCAGGATACATGGTTCCACCATAATCGCTGCTTAACGCCTTCCCTTTGATCGCCAGTCCCAAATGATTGAAGGGGGCTGGGTTGAGTTTGGCCAATTCCGCATCGGCCGTAGCTCTGATAATCGCACCTGCATCAAATTCACCTCCGGTCATGTAGACACCCATCATGCCAAACCAACTGGAGTGACCACCGCGGCACATTTTCCCCGAGAGTCCCTGCACGATCGAGAGTTGATCTTTCAAGGGCTCCAAAGCGCGCATCGAAGAAGGCAGAGCCACCTCTTTCAGATCCTGACTGAACAAGCTGCCGCTGGAATCTTTGCCTTTCAATGCGTCAGGCGTGATTCCATCTGGAATGATACCGCTGGATTTAACAACAAACACAAAACGGTTGGGGATCGAGCTCGAGTTTCCTGCAGCCTGGATTTCTATCTGACGAAGGAAGGGTGTGAGTAAAAACGCCCCTGCACCTAATGAGAGGTTTCTAAGCGTGTCGCGTCGTGTCAAGTTCATGGTGCTTATTTGGTAGTTGGTTTAAGCGTTTTACGGTAAAGAAACGAGTCAGACGAAAGCAGGGAAATCAAGAGTGCTTTGAAGCTGCCACCACTTTCCAGGTAAGCTCGGTCGGCCGAAATGAGTGTTTTGGAATCGCAGAGCATTTCATTTCTACCCATAAAATAGCGGAAAACATGCCGTATCATGCATTGTCGAACCTTATCGGATTCGGCCAGTCTATGGATGAGTTCCAAAGCATCTTTGAAATCACCATCTAACGTGTTCTCGCCTGTGCCTTCTAAGTTACTTTTGGCATCAATGGGTTTCGTTGATGGAGTGCCTCCCTTACCAAGACTTTCCTCGTTGCGATACCGACCAAAGTCGTCATAAATTTCGAAGGCATATCCGATGGGATTCATTTTCTTATGACAGCGCCAGCATTCGGCTTTCTCTGTTTTTTGAAGCCGCTCTCGGAGCGTTTTCGTGTGGTCTTCGGGTATAGAGGCATCCACAGTGATAGGGATGTCGGGAATAACGCCCCCTAGTAGTCGCTCCCTAACCCACTTGCCTCTCCGTATGGGGTCGGTACTGTCGTTCAACGAATGAGCAATCAGCCAAGCTGGATGAGTCAACATCCCAGCACGGTTCGGTCGCCTGTAAGGTTGTGGCAACAAGAAATCCTGTTCGTCATCGGTGAGGTCGTAAACCATCGGATACTTGGTATAGAGGGCTTGCATGCGATGGCGAAGTTTATCTTCGTCTTTTGTATCCATCCAAGTGGTTTGCTCATGGACGATCTGCTTGATCGCAGCGATGCTGCCATTGAATCCTTTGTTGAAGTTGTGCAAGTTGTATTTGACATTCAGTTCATGCCATCCTTTGAGGTTCAGTCTTTGCAAGAGTTCTCTCTGCTTGGCTTCAGGGAATTGCCCTGCATCAAGCTGCTCTTGGTTCGACTTGTAGAAATCGTAGACGGTGTTTCGAAACGTGGCTCGATTGAAGATAAAGTACTCGTCCGACGTTAACAGTTGCCCGAAAACATCCGTGTCTTTTTCCAGGATGTTCATGACAAAAAAATCAGCATCTTTTTCGTACATTGCAGGGTAGTTTTCGCCGTAGTAGGCAAATCCACCCGAGCGATCTTGGTCTTTAAACACCTTGTGGGCTTGGGTGTAACCAAAAAACTCCTGGAAAAAACGCAGGATCCTTGGTTTGTCGATCGCGTCATCTTGAAGTATGCGTGCGATTTGGCGCTGCGCATCGTTTCTGCTGTGGAGTTCCCCTGCTTGGGCGGCTTGGAGAAGTTCCGCATCGGGTCTGCGATCTGTGAGCGCAAAAGCGATGGCAAAGGCCATTTCAGTGCTGGACAACATTCGACGCCCGTGGGGGTCTTCTTCGCCGAGACCAACTTCAATTCTGTAAACGGATTCGTGGTGGAGCATTACCGCCATCAGGACCAATCGCAAGGCCTCGGCATTGCCGCCTGTTTTGGCACTGTTCCTGAAAAGCTCCGAATAATTCGCGAGTTCTTCTTTCAAAGGCTCTCGATAGACGACCTTCTTGAAATGTTCATGGATTGTCGAAGCGAGCGTGTCGTCACTGGGACTTGTGTCGGACGAAGCGATCGGAGAATGCTTGATGAGTTCATCCGCAGCACAAGCGGCATTGCTGAGCAAAACACTCACGACCGCTGAATCAGCAAAGAGGAGGTTGGCATAGTCTTTGATGCCAACTTTATCTTCCAATGGAAAAGGCTGTCTAAAATCTTTGGCGGCCTTTCCGTAGCTGGATTTCCCATTTTCGAAAACTTCAGGGCTTGTTCTCCACAGACGTGCAGGTGAGAAAGGCTCTAGAGTGATTTCTCCACTGAAGAGCTTTTCATGGTTTACGTAATTGCCGAAGCTCGGGCTTTCCAATTTCGAATAGAGATCGGACTCGTTCCCAGACTTTTTCAGTTCAGCATTGATCCAGAGCATCACTGCGTCTTTTTCGAATGGCTCTGGTTGTTGACTTGTCGTCGGTGGCATCTCCTCGACGTGCAACTCTCGCAGGACCGTTTTCCAGAGCTCCATGTCATGGCCGGATGCCAGATCAAAACGGATGCTCGACAAGACGACATCCGACTCGTTACCACTCTGGCCGTGACAGTCGGCACAGTACTTATTTAGGAAGGGGGCGACGGTTTCGTCGAACGTCTTTTCGTCCGCGAGAATCGGAGTCGTTGTCTGATCGGCTTGAGCAAGAAGTAGGTTCGATGAGCACAGCAAAGCGGTGCAGGCCATCGCCGCACGAAGAACAGATGCATTCCATTTTGCCATAAAAATTGCCGTCAACGAGGCAAGGTGCGACTCAAGATCCGAATTTTTGTGCAAACCTCGCGTTTTGGCGTTGGTTTTGCGGTCTGGACACATTGCTCCGGCTTTCGGTCTAATGAAAAAACGCTGAAAAACAGTTGATGGATCCGCGATGATGGTTTTGCTTGGGTTTGGAACCGCTCCGGACATGATTCCATCTTAGTCTAGCATCACGTCCGCCCTGTTTCTATGGGTTTCCGTGGCTTTCGGCCGATCCTGAACCAAACAATTGAGCGATCTCTTGGAAGGCTTTTGAGGTGGCTTGGCACCGGATGTGGTTCGTTCATTGACCAAGCAAAACGGGCGTTGGCCTCCAAGCGGTACGACGGACTGGAAGTCCATCGTACGTCTGGCCGACGGACTGGAAGTCCGTCGTACCAAGAATGGTCCTCATCCCTGTTTTCAACTGGTTAGAACCGGTGCAATCATCAAACAGCAGCCCAGGACGGTTCAACTTACGAAAGTACCTAAAGTTCGCAGGATGAGACGATTACACCCGGAAGGTTTCGAACGACTTCGGTAATTCGCAGGGAAAACCGCATATCTCGGATTCTTTCCCCTAGTATGTGCTAGTTGATCAATCCGAGCTTACCCGCCCCCTTGTTGGTGCTGGAGTGCCTCCCGGATGCGGTCGAGTTGCTTTCGGTCTGGTCGCTCCTGTCGGCTGACCAGAAAGCCGAGTTGCTGCGGACTGCCAAGAAGATGCGAGGCCGATCGCTCTTGGAGCGGAGCGGTGGTACTGTCTCCGAGTGATCCACGGGCTTTCCGTGGCCCTCGTAGGTCACGGCCGGTTGTTGTATGTCTGTTGGTCGAGAGTTTCTACGATACGTCCATTTCCCGCAGTCCTGCATTGGGCCTCCAAGCCCAAAGAGGAATTTGATCTGCTTATGGTCCTCCACACCCGGCTGAGTCCCTGTTTCTCTCAATTCTTCAACTTCGACATCCTCTTGAGAATGATGCTTTTGTATACTTGCAGACGCTTGGTGTGGTAACCGAACTCAAATATGCCGATTCCTTGACCGCCCAACCAACTCGTCCAAAAAAGCCCGTTTGATTGACCTCCCCATGCCTAGCGACCTACCCTACAAGAAAACCTCCGACTCACAGGCTATCCAGGTCAAAGAAAATGACATCGAATCGGAGTTTCTCCACAAACTCGAAGTTCTCAAATACACGGTCCGAACCGACATCAAGGATCGCGCTTCGCTAGAACGGAATTTTCGCCAGAAGTTCGAGGCCCTCAACGCTGTCAAACTCACCGACACCGAATTCCAACGCTTGCTCGACGAGATCATCACCCACGACGTCTTTGTCGCTTCCCGAACCCTGCGCGATCGCAGTGCCTTCCGACGCGACGACGGCACGGACCTGAACTACACCCTGGTCAATATCAAGGACTGGTGCAAAAACGACTACGAAGTCATCCACCAACTTCGTATCAACACCGACTACAGCCACCATCGCTACGACGTCATCCTCCTGATCAACGGCGTTCCGGTCGTCCAGGTCGAATTGAAAACCCTGGGCATCAGCCCACGCCGCGCCATGGAGCAGATCGTCGAATACAAGAACGATCCAGGCAACGGATACACCAAGACCCTGCTCTGCTTCATGCAACTCTTTGTCGTCAGCAATCGCGACCGAACCTTCTACTTCGCCAATAACAACACCCGCCATTTTGCATTCAATGCCGACGAACGATTCCTACCGGTCTACGAGTTCGCAGACGAGGACAACAAGAAAGTCACCCACCTCGACCAATTTGCCGAGCGATTCCTACCCAAGTGCACTCTGGGCAGAGCCATCAGCCGCTACATGGTCTTGATCCAAAGCGAACAAAAGCTGATGGTGATGCGTCCCTACCAAATCTACGCCGTCCAACAGATCGTCAAGTGCATCGAGGACGACAGTGGCAACGGCTACATCTGGCACACCACCGGCAGTGGCAAAACGCTAACCTCCTTCAAGGCCTCCACGCTCCTCAAAGAGAACGACCTCATCCACAAATGCGTCTTCGTCGTCGACCGCAAGGATCTCGACCGCCAGACGCGCGAGGAATTCAATCGCTTCCAAGAGGGCTGCGTCGAGGAGAACACCAACACCGCCTCGCTGGTTCGTCGATTGTTGTCCGAGGATTATGCCGACAAAGTCATCGTCACCACGATCCAGAAGCTCGGTCTGGCCCTCGATGAAAGCAGCAAACGGAACCAGCAACGCAAGAAGAACGACAAGCCCACTTACAAAGAGCAGCTCGAAGCCCTCCGAGACAAGCGGATCGTGTTCATCTTCGACGAGTGCCATCGCTCCCAGTTCGGCGAAAACCACCGCGCCATCAAGGAGTTTTTTCCAAGAGCCCAGCTATTCGGCTTCACTGGCACCCCCATCTTCTAAGCCAACGCCTCTCAGCAGAAGATCGAGGACACCCAGGCCTCGATGCGAACCACCGAGGACCTGTTCCAAAAGTGCTTGCACGCCTACACCATCACGCATGCCATCGAAGACGGCAACGTCCTGCGGTTCCATGTCGATTACTTCAAGCCCGAGGCCTCACCAGATGCATTGCATACTAATGCAGAAATGAAAGCGGAAGGGCGCAAGCCCTCCAGTGAATGTTTGCAAGATGCGATACCGGACGGCTTGCGCCGAACCGCTAGCATTCCTAAAAAAGCCGTCATCGAGGCGATCCTGGCCAAGCACGATACCTCCACCGCTGGCCGTCGCTTCAATGCCGTCCTGGCCACCGCATCGATCAACGATGCCGTCGAATACCACGCCATGTTCAAGACCCTGCAAGCCGACCGGCAGGCAGTCGATTCCGACTTCAAGTCCTTGAACGTCGTCTGCGTCTTCTCACCACCCGCCGAAGGGGATCCCGACGTCAAGCAGATCCAGGAAGATCTACCTCAAGAGCAAGCGGACAATGAAGTGGATCCCGAGGGGAAGAAATCGGCCCTCAAGGCGATCCTCACCGACTACAACACTCGCTATGGCACCAATCATCGCATTGGTGAATTCGATCTCTACTACCAGGATGTGCAAAAGCGGATCAAGGACCAGCAGTGGCCCAACGCCGACTACCCACCCGCGCAGAAGATCGACATCACGATCGTGGTCGATATGCTTTTGACGGGCTTCGATTCCAAGTACCTCAACACCCTCTATGTCGACAAGAACCTTCGCCATCACGGCTTGATCCAAGCTTTCTCGCGTACCAATCGGGTCCTCAACGGGACCAAGCCCTACGGCAACATCCTCGACTTTCGCCAGCAGCAGGACGCCGTCGATGCAGCGATCGCACTTTTCTCAGGAGAAAAGTCCGGTGATCAAGCTCGCGAGATCTGGCTGGTCGACAAAGCACCCGTGGTCATCCAGAAGCTGGAGGCTGCGGTTGAAAAGCTGCACGGCTTCATGAAGTCGCAGGGGCTCGAATGCACGCCGTCGTCGGTCCCTAATCTCAAGGGTGACGAAGCCCGCGCCGCGTTCATCAATCATTTCAAGGAAGTCCAGCGGCTCAAGACCCAGCTCGATCAGTACACCGATCTAACACCGGAAAACGCGTCAGAGATCGACAAGATCCTGCCCGAGGAGAACCATCGCGGGTTCCGGGGTGCGTACCTCGAAACGGCCCAGCGGCTCAAGGCCCAGCAAGGCAAAGTCGACGACCGAACCGGATCGGGCGAATCGTTGGAGCAACTCGACTTCGAGTTCGTTCTCTTTGCATCGACGGTCATCGACTACGACTACATCATGGGCTTGATCGCCAAGTTCTCGGCCAAAAGTCCGGGCAAGTCCAAGATGACGCGCGAGCAACTGATCGGGCTTATAGGCTCGGATGCCAAGTTCATGAACGAGCGCGAGGAGATTACCGAATACATCGGCACGCTTAAGGCAGGTGAGGGGCTCAGCGAATCGTTCATCCGCGACGGCTACCTGCGGTTCAAGGAAAAGAAAAGCGCTGCGGAGCTAGCCAATATCGCCAGGAAGCATGGTCTTGCGACGGGCGCATTGCAGAGGTTCGTGGACGGCATCCTTGATCGGATGATCTTCGACGGCGAGGCGCTCAGCGACCTGATGGCTCCGCTGGATCTTGGGTGGAAGGCCCGGACGCAAGCAGAGTTGGCGCTGATGTCAGACTTGTATCTACTTCTTACCAAGCGAGCTGCTGGCCGGGAGATTTCGGGATTGAGGGCGTATGAATCATGAGTAGCTTTGGAGAAGGTGGGGATGGGAGAGGGATCTCACGCGGAGACGCGGAGACGCGGAGAGAACTGGATGAAGTTACGGGAGCGATTATTGATTGTTCGATTAGGTTGCATCAATCGGTTGGTCCAGGCTTACTGGAAAGTGTTTATGAAGCGATTCTTGCCCGCGATCTTATGCGGCGTGGATGGAAGGTGGAGCGACAGAAGTTGCTTCGCTTTGAATACGATGGCATGGTGTTTGAGGAGGGGCTTCGACTCGATTTGCTTGTGGATGACCGCGTGATTGTCGAATTGAAATCGGTCGAGACCATCCACCCGGTCCACAAGAAGCAGCTTCTCACCTACCTGCGGCTGGCCCATCAACCGGTGGGGCTATTGATCAACTTCGGAGCGGCAACACTCAAGGAAGGTCTTCATCGGGTCGTGAACAATCTCGCCCCTTCGGCTTCGTCGCTGCTGAGAGTCA
>CAILTZ010000862.1 GCA_903837255.1 uncultured Pirellula sp.
CCGAAACCGCAAGCTTGTCGCCTTGGTCCTAGATCGCTTTCTCAAGAGCATGGATGGTATTTTCGGCGCGGGTGCGAGCTTCTGCCAACTCGACCTGCTTTCGGTCATCATCGGCATGGGATTCGGCATCCCGGCGCATTCGCTCGATCTCATCTTTGCTCAGCCCACTGGATTGCTCGATCTTGACACTGGCCTGCTTGCCGGACTTCAGGTCCTTGGCCGATACGTTCAAGATCCCGTTTTGGTCGATATCGAACTTGACCTCGATCTGCGGAACCCCTCGTGGTGCTGCATCGATCCCTTCCAAGTTGAACTGGCCGAGCACACGGTTGTGGATTGCCATCTTGCGTTCGCCTTGGAAAACACTCACCGTCACCGCCGTTTGATTGTCGGCTGCGGTCGAGAAGGTTTGTTTCTTTTCGACAGGGATTGTGGTGTTGCGTTCGATCAGGGCGGTCAGAATTCCACCTTCGGTTTCGATACCTAGCGTCAGCGGGGTGACGTCCAAGAGCAAAACGTCCTTGCGCTCTCCGGAGAGCACGCTGCCTTGGATCGCTGCTCCAACGGCGACGACTTCGTCGGGGTTGACCCCTTGGTGAGGCTCCTTGCCAAAGATCCCCTTGACCAGCTCACGCACCTTCGGGACACGTGTCGATCCACCGACCAAAACGACTTCGTCGATCTCGGCTGGACGAAGCTTCGCGTCTTGGAGCGCTTGGAGTACAGGTTGACGGCATCGATCGATCAGCGGATCGACCAAGCCTTCGAAGGTGCTGCGGGTGATGGTCACCAGCAAGTGCTTGGGACCGGTTGCATCGGCGGTGATAAATGGCAAGTTGATGTCGGTCTGAGGAAGGGAGCTTAACTCCTTCTTGGCCTTCTCACAGGCTTCCTGAAGACGTTGCAGCGACATCGGATCTTTCCGCAGATCGATTCCGTTATCGCGCTGGAATATCGTCGCTACGTGATTGAGCAAGGCTTGGTCAAAGTCATCCCCTCCCAGGTGCGTATCACCATTGGTGCTGATAACCTCGAAGATTTTGCCCCCGCCTTCGCCATCGGTGTTGTGAGCGACCTCCAAGACAGACACGTCAAAGGTGCCACCACCGAGGTCAAACACGACGATCTTTTGGTCTTTGCTCTTGTCCAATCCGTAGGCCAAGGCCGCAGCGGTCGGCTCGTTGATGATCCGGGCCACTTCCAAACCGGCGATCTGTCCGGCATCCTTGGTGGCTTGACGCTGGGCATCGTTGAAGTAAGCAGGAACGGTGATCACAGCCTTGCTCACACGGTGGCCTAGGTAGGATTCAGCAGCCTCTTTGAGCTTGCGAAGAACCTTGGCAGAAATCTCTTGCGGAGTGAATTGCTGATCGCCGATCTGGACCTTGACGTATTCATTGGCTCCACCCACGACTTGATACGGGACAATCTTCTCTTCGGATTCGACTTCCGAGTGACGACGCCCCATGAATCGCTTGACCGAATAGATCGTTCGCCGGGGATTGACCACGGCTTGACGTCGAGCCGGGTCGCCGACGATCGTTTCGCTTTTGTCATTGAATGCGACCACGCTGGGTGTGAGTCGGTTTCCCTCGGCGTTGGGGATTACCTTGACTTCCGAACCCTCCATGACGGCCACCACCGAGTTGGTGGTTCCCAAATCGATTCCGATGATCTTTTCGCCAGATGCCATGGTGGATGTCTCCCTAAACGCTGTTGTTCGTAAGATGGTGAATGCTGTTAAAAACTGGGCTCCAGGTGGCCGAACCTCAGCTTGTTTGTCGTTATGAGCAATACTTGTGCCAAACAGATATCGCGAACCCTTGGAGGCAGCTTAACTCTATACAAAACAAGGGTTTGCGCGTAAATTTGTGGGGCTGCAATGGACTCAACCAAAATTCCTTGGGTGAATTCACCGTCAATTTGACAGGAAACCGCTTTGAAAATGCCTGCATCCGAGCCAGCTTCCACCGCAATGCCAGCCTCCGCCGAACTCCTCGAAAGGCTCCGGCAGATCGATTCGAAAATCTCGCAGCTAGCCCAAGAGCGGACCGAGATTTGGGAACACCTGGGCGCATCGATCCACCCCCTAGGGGTCGCTTATCTGGGCCCCGAGCACTCCTACAGCCACTCGGCTGCCCGCAAATACTTTGGAGTCGCACAATCGCTCCATCCTGTCGGATCGATCGCGGCGGTATTCGAAGAGGTCCAACGAGGACAGTCGCGTTACGGGGTCGTGCCGATTGAGAACAGCACCGACGGTCGGATCGTCGATACGATGTCGAACTTCATCCAGCGCCCCCTTCAGATCTGCGGCGAGGTCCTTTTGCCGATCCATCACAACCTGCTTTCAAAGTCCGATCGATCGGGGATTCGCAAAGTCTACAGCAAACCCCAGGCGCTCTCCCAATGCCGCCATTGGCTCTCAGAACACTTGCCCGAGGCCCAACGCGTTGAAGTCGCAAGTACCACCCAAGCGGTGAAGATCGCCAAGGATGAACACGGCGCAGCGGCGATCGCTTCTTTGGAAGCCTCGGTCGAATACTCTCTGCCGATCGTTTGCGAATCGATCGAGGACGATCCGAACAATGTGACCCGATTTGCGATCATCGGCAAGGACCAGCCGCAAGCCACTGGCAGGGACAAGACCTCGCTATTGTTCCAGGTCCCGCACCAACCCGGAGCTTTGGCCGATGCGATGCTGTTGTTTAAGGACAACGGTATCAACCTGACTTGGATCGAATCCTTGCCGGTGCCTGGCTCTCCGAACGAGTATTACTTTTTCGTCGAGCTCGAAGGCCACCGCGCACAGGTCCATCTGCTCCAGGCCATCGATGCTCTCAAGCAGCGAGCTTTGCGGCTGGATGTCCTTGGCTCCTACTCGCGTGGAAACTGAGACCTGCGATGCATTTTACTGTCGAGGCTCAGAATCGGTGCCGGCCTTGGGTCCCCCGCTCATCGATCGCGATCGATGCGACGGCAGGAAATGGATTCGATACACTTTTCTTGGCCGATTGTGTCGGTTCCCAAGGAAGAGTTTATGCGTTGGATCTCCAAGCCGACGCGATATTGCGCACGGCCAACAAAGTCGCCCAGGCTGGGTATTCCGATAGGGTCCAGTGCATCCGGGCCGATCATGCATCCCTTGCAGACCATGTCCAGGTTGAGCACCGTGGCAGGATCTCCTGCGCGATGTTCAATCTGGGGTACTTGCCCCACTCCGACAAATCGGTCGTGACCCAAGCCGCGACGACTCTTCGAGCCTTGGACGCTCTGGAGCCCATTTTAGCCCCCAGTGCCGTGATCTCGATCCTGGCTTACGTGGGACACTCTGCGGGCTTGGAAGAGAGCCAAGCGGTCGATCACTGGATCCAGAAGCGTATCGAGAGTTACCTTGTCGATCGATTGGTCGATGAGTCCAATTCCATAAGCCCTATTTTGTGGGTCTTGCGTCGGCGTTAAGCGATCCGCACAGGCGTTGGGAATTCCAAGACGAATTTCGTACCGCGGCCGACCTCGCTCTGAACGCTGATGCGTCCTCCGTGGGCTTCGATGATCTTTCGCGTTGTGGGCAATCCGAGTCCCGAACCCTCGGGTTTGGTCGAGTAAAAGGGTTCGAACATCCGCATCGCGGTTGTCTCGTCCATCCCGCAGCCGTTATCGATCATATCGATGGCAACACCTTTGGGGATAACGTAGGTCCTAACCAAGAGCTCTCCTCCATCGGGCATCGCCTCGAGCGAATTTTTCACCAGATTGATCAAGGCGGCTTGGAGCGAGGACCCGTTGAGCCGAATGTTGGGCAGGTCTGAGTCGAGGAATCGTTCGAGCCGAACGCCTTGCTTGACGGCTTGGGGCTCGAAGAGGTTCAATACCGAAAGGATTTGTTCGTTGAGGGAACCGAGGGTCAATTCCATATCCTGCATGCGGGCGAATCGGAGAAAATCTCTCAGGAGATTCTCCATGCGATGGCACTGCTGCTTGATCATATCGACCTTGGAAATCGCACGGCGTTTCCCGGGCCATTGGCTTTCATGAAGCTCCTCGCTCAGCAGGTCGGCATTCATGTGGATGACAGACAATGGGTTTTTGATTTCGTGGGCCAGGGAACCGGCCAGCTCGGCCAGCTCGTGGTACTGCCTCCAAATCGCTCCCTCCTGGTCTTGTTCTTGGTGGTCGCTCGAATCGGTGGTCATGCCAAGAGCCATTCGGCAAACGAGCGAACTAGAAAGCCTGTCCCTCCGGCGTCGCACCAGGGTTTCGGAGAGTCAAGAAACGCAGGTCCGGCGATGTCCAGATGAACCCACGGGCGAGCCTGGACAAATTCCTCGAGGAACTTGGCTGCCGTGATCGCTCCACCCCATCGCCCTTCGCCAACGTTCTTGATGTCAGCGACTTTTCCAGTGATCTGTTCGCTGTAAAAAGAGTGCATCGGGAGAGGCCAAGTGTATTCGCCACATTTTTCGGTGAAGGACTGCACATCGACTTGAAGCTGCGTTTGGTTGCTCATCAGGCCGGCTACATCGTTCCCGAGGGCCACGACGCAGGCTCCGGTAAGGGTCGCAAAGTCGATGATATGGCTGGGGTTTTCCTGCAGTGCGACGTTCAAGCAATCGGCCAGCACCAGTCGACCTTCGGCATCGGTATTGTGGATTTCGATCGTCTTGCCGCTGCGTGCCGTCAGGACATCGCCGAGTTTGAAGGCGTCTCCGGAGACGAGGTTTTCGACCAATCCGACGACGCCGATGACGTTCCTCCTAACCTTGAGTTTGGCGATCGCGTTGAAGATGGCCAGCACGGTCGCAGCTCCGGCCATGTCGCATTTCATCGTCAGCATACCGTCGGTAGGCTTGAGCGAATATCCGCCAGAGTCGAAGGTAACCCCTTTGCCTACCAGCGCCAGGGGTTCGGAGTCCGGCGTAGAGCCTCGGTATCGCAGGATCAGCAAGCGAGGTTCACGAACCGATCCGGCCGCTACGGCTAGCAGCGCTCCGCAACGTTCTTGTTCGAGCCGTTCTTTGCCCCAGACTTCGATGGAAAACCCCGCGTCGTTGGCCACCTCATTGGCACGCTGGGTGAAGGTCTCTGGGTACAACTTATTGGGTGGCTGGTTGATCATGTGCCGAGCGAGATTGACCGACTCGCCGATAATTTCTCCGGCGCGAATCTGTGCTTCTTTAGCGCCAAGCCACTCGACGGTGCCTGGGGCGAAGGTGGTCTTTTCGCTTTTGTAGAGGTCTTGGCCCTGGGCCCCTACCATCGCCCCTGCGATGGCCGCACGGGTCTCGAGGGGTGAGTTCCCGAATCCGACAAATCGAATCACCGAGCGCTGTTTGGAGGCCAAGGCTCGCATGGCCGAACCAGCGGCGCGGAAAAAGGTGTTGCACGCTGTTGCTTGGGCACTGCCTGTGCCGACGATGGCCAAGATCCCAGCTGGGATCCCGGGCGGGGCGATAAGCATGGTGACCTTGTTGGGCTTGGTCGGCACCTCCGTGCTCTGCATAACGCGTTGAAACCAACCGGAAGTAGCTCGATCGATCGCTTGGTACTCCGCCGTGCGAGCCCAATTGTCGTCGAGGGCAACGACCAAAGCATCGCAGGGCTCAGCGACCCAATCTTGATTGGATGATACAAACTTCATCGTTGTTTTTGACCGTAGACGTAAAGTTCTAAGTTAATTCTCGTGGGGGGAGTACGGCTCGCATTCGCCAGGAGGCTTGCTCTCATGCAATTCCTTGAGCGATCGGTTGACGGCCTGGATGTACGACTGACCTTGCACACTCAGCGGATGGATCAGGTTGTAATATAGGATATACCAAATCGCCGCGATGCCATCCCAAACTCCGATTTTCTTCCCCTCATCGTAGGTTCTTCCATAGTAGGAGATGGGGACTTCGTAGGTTCTCGCGCGGGTTTTGCAGACCATGGCGGTGATTTCGACCTCCATCCCAAAGCCTTTGCTGGTCAATTCCATCGGTACAATCACCTCGCGGCGAAACGCCTTGTAACACGTCTCGATATCGGACATGTTTCGATTCGTCAGCACGTTGCAAAGGAGCGTCAGAAACTTGTTGGCGACATAGTGATAAAAATAGAGGACTCGAGAGGCCTTCTTGACCAGAAAGCGACTGCCGTAGACGACATCGGCCCAGTTCTCGAAGATCGGATTCAAAACGTCCGGAATCTCCTTGGGGTCGTACTCCAAGTCGGCATCTTGGATGATGATCACATCGCCGCTTGCGGCTTGGATCGCCGTTGCAATCGCAGCGGTCTTGCCCATGTTCCGGGGCTGTCGAATCAAACGCACATACTCTCTTAGCTGGGAATCCTTCTGAAGGATTGCTTCGACCAGTTGATAAGTTCCATCGGTCGAGCCGTCATCGACAATCACGATCTCTTTGTCGATCTTCGGGCCGTCTATTCTCTGGGACAACTCCAGTGCAGTGAGCTTGCGCAAAACAATGCCGATCGTAGCTTGCTCGTTGTAGGCAGGTACCAGGATCGAGACCTTCATGTCAGATCAGCATTCCTCGGGCATCGACAGACAGTTCCTCGAGGAGCCCATTTTTGAAAAGGAAGAAAGAATTTTGGAGATTGACGCAAACGCAGATGTGGTTGGGGATCACCCAGACGCGATCACCGACTCTGGGCCGATGGCCCGTGTAGCTTTCTGGGAATACCACTTCACCGTGCTCCTCGCTCAATCGCGACACCTTGGCCTCTGGATACTCCATCACTTTCCCAAAGCCAGCGTCGGGGTCGACACAGTTTCGGTCGCTCGATAGGGTTTTGCTTCCAGCATCGAGGATGAATTTGTTCTTCGTAGGGACGCTTACGACCGTCGCGGCGATGCGGGCCGCGCAGTCCTCGATACTAGCGACCCCCAAGGCGACTTCGTTGCCGTCGTTGTAGATATACGTTCCTGGTCGGATTTCGTTCAAAATCGGATTTCGATGCGACTCCTTGGCCGTCGGGGTCGAGCCTCCGGAGACCACCGGGAC
>CAILTZ010000863.1 GCA_903837255.1 uncultured Pirellula sp.
TCGATCAGGGGGTATGGCACAACCAGGTATAGCTCCCAGAAAAAACTCAAGTTGTTCGATCTAGCATCCGAAGGCTATTGGTTGACGGTCTAGGATGCTTCCTAAACCCTTGCCAGTCAAGAATTTATACAATCGCCACAGGCCTTACAGACCGAACCGCCAGCACCCCTTTGCCCCTTCAGATATCCCCAAGATCCCTCTAGAGAATTTCCGCAAGTCTTGATAGAAGCGATAGTTGCGTCAACGGAACCCCACCTGCGAGCCCCCCTGAATGCTTCTTGAGCCGCTCCGGCATTTTTATCCACCAAACTTGGAGATAGGTCCGTTTAGTTCGTCTAACTGGACCCTGAGCTTCTCGTTGACTTTGCCTAACAAAACGCATCGGCAAGCACTTCCGCCCTCGAGACTCGTAACTCTCGTCGGACAACTGCTCGGTTTGCTCGTCGGACTATCTCTGCTTTCAAGTCAACAGTCGACCCATGCCCAGTATGTCGATAGCTTTGACCAAGGTGCGGCGAGGTTTTCACTTTGGCGCGACGATGCACGGACGGTGATGCGACCGGTCGACCGCAGAGAGCCGGGTGTCGAAACGATCGAGTTTACCCATGGCAACGGGACCTTTGTCTATCTGATCACACCGATCGAACCCTGCGGAATCATCCCGGAACTGAAAGCCTCGATTCGAATCCGCAGCGCTCAAGCCGGAATTCGTATCGGCATGCGCGTGGTCTTTCCCCGCGCAAGGCACCCAGCGACGCATGCGGCCTTGACCGAAGTGGTCTTCGGTTCCCCGCATGACGGAGCCGGGCGCTGGTCGACCTCGGCCATCAGCGATGTGATGAATCTCGTCGAGGAGCGTCAACGGTTCCTTCGACGACTCTTTGGCCCGGATATCGATCTTCGTGAACCCTATGTCGATGCGATCATATTGAGTGCCTACGGTGTTCCGGGCACGACCAAGATTCAAGTCGACGAGTTGAGCGTCGATGGGATGATCGCACCTGGCACGCTCAGCGACATCGATCCTGCCAATCCGGAGGCGTTGGCTCTGGAGCCCCCCGGAGAGCGGCTCCGACGCATCCAGCAGACTGTCCCACGCTGGATCCAGCACCAAGGCGAAAGCCTTGCTTACCTGCAAACCCTGGGATTCAACGGCGTCATCGCCCGAAATCCAGGCGACCCACTGCTGGCCCAACAAGCCATTGAAACGGGTATGGGAGTGATTGTTCCTCCTCCATCGATCGTCCCAACGGAAGATCAATCCGATCGCTATGCGCACGTGAGCGCATGGCTCTTGGGCTTGGCGCTGAACCAAAACCAGATGGAACCCTCTCGCCAGCGCGTTGCGATGATGAGCCGTTATCCAAAGTCACTTTCGCGACCGATGGTCGGGGAGGCTTGGGAGCTCTACGGGTCCTACAGCCAACTGAGCGATTGGCTCGCCACACCGATGCCGCTTGCCACCTCAGTCCGATCGGCCAAAGAAGCCTCAACGATCATGCAAACCGACTTGCGACCCATCGCAGGTCGAAACGTTGCGATGACGTCGCTGTGGACTCAGTTGTCCAATGAGTGGCTCGCCCAACGCATTCTAGCTGCCGAATCCCTCGGCCGCTCCCCTTGGCCACTTGCCGACCACGATCGTCTCCAAGCCCGATTGCAGTGGATACGCAGTGTGATGCAAGGCTCGCGGGGATGGATCTTTCGATCTCCATTCTCGCTGGACTCCGGGGATGAAACTGCATCGGTCCGCGCCGAATCGTTTGCAAGCATCAATCGCGAAATCGAGCTATTTTTGCCTTGGATCCAATCTGGCGAGTCCGACTGGCGCAGTGTCGAAGTGAATTCCTCAGAGCATACCGCAGCCATGCTACAGAGCCCTGCAAGCCAACTGGTTTTCGTGATCGCCTCAGGCCCATGGGATCAGCTATGCAGCCCTGCACCCGCGACCGAACGACTCGATGTGACCATACCGGTCAACGGCCAGCCGCGTCAGATTTATCGAATCACGCGTGGAGCCCTGGAACGGGTGCCTGTGAAAAACATCCCCGGCGCGATGGTCGTAACCCTGGAGCGTCCGGCGATCGTCGAACAGCTGGTTTCCATGGTCGACAACGGACCTTGGAGCTACCTCCAAAGCACCCTGAGTCGTTTGGGCCCTAGCCTGATCGAAAGCAGGATCGACACCGCCACACAGTTGATCCTGATGGCTCAAATGACCTTGGTCGCACGACAGCTTCCGGCCTCTGACCCTAGCTGGGAATCGATTCGCGAGGCTCAATCCTCCCAGCGCGCGGCACTGCAGTACTTGGCCAACTCCGAACTAGCCCGAGCGGCCGAAGCTGCCGATGCTGCGACTATTTTAGCACAGCGAACTATCCGAAGCTCCTGGGAGGTTGCCAAGAACCAGTTCCCGAGCGTCAACTCCAGCGCGCTGGTCGTCTCACCGCTGTCGTTGCCTCTGCACTTTGAACTCGATCGGGTTTTGCAGAGCCGCCGATGGCAAGCCACCGTCTTGGCCGGAACTCCCTTTGGCGATCTAGCGACTTGGAAACAGGCCGGATGGACCAGCAACCACCGATTGGTTGACCAGATCGACAGTTCGATCCAAATTGGGGCCGGATCGGGCCCCTCTGGGGACAACGCATTGGTCTTGCAATCCGCCAGCAGAACCTCGCAACCGATCCCGAGCGGGTATGCTGGAACGAGCATGCGAGTGACATCCCCCAAAGTGAAACTGCCGGTGGGGTCCTTGGTGCACATCGAAGCCCTGGTGCGGATCGAATCACCGGCCTCTGAATCGCAAACCGGGCTATTGGTCAGCGACAACATGGGTGGCGAAGCTCTCGGACAACTCGTCTCGTCGTACGATGGTGCCCAAGCTCCTTGGCGGCGTGTGAGCCTGTTTCGAATGCTCACCGACGAGGAAGGTCTGGAGCTGTATTTTGAGACCCGAGGTGCAGTCAAAGCCTCGATCGCCGACGTGAGCCTCGAGTGGATCATGCCCGGACAGAACCGCAATCTGCCGATCAGCACCTCCAGCGAGTCGACCCTGCTGGTCCCCGAAGGAACCGTGCCAGGCGCCTCCGTCGTGCCCTGATCTGTCGAACTTTACCAAGGCGCAGTGAATATCTTGACGAGCAAGCTTAACCCAAAATTTCTGCCGGGTGGTTGGTCCGTTGGAGCCGTCCGAGCCGAGCGACTGGAAGACTTTCCAACGAAACTGTCCAAGGCACCTTTGATTGGACCGGAGGACTTGCGGGTTTGTCGGGGCGACCAAGCTGCTGATCCTTTTGGTATTCGTCGCGGAGGTGATTGGTACATCTTTTTCGAGATGATGCGAAAAGGTGAGCCCAACGCGGTGATCTCGGTCGCCAGGACTAGGGATTTGATTACCGCCGAGGTGCTAGGTGTTGTGTTGGAGCCCGGGCACCACCTATCCTACCCCTTTGTTTTTGAGCATGATGGTCAAATATACATGATGCCGGAGTCCAAAAAGAAACGGCGGATCGATGTGTACCGCGCTATTGATTTCCCCATGACCTGGACGTTCGATCGCACGGTACTTCATGGGAGATACATGGACGCATCGATCCTTCACTGGAAAAATCGCTACTGGCTATTTGCAGGCTGGCAATCGTATTGGCTCAGGGTATTTCATTCAGCCAGCCCCTTGGGGCCATGGAAGTCGATCGCTTGTCCGATCGCACGCCTGTACAACAAGCAGAACGTTCGGCCTGGAGGCAAGGTCATCGAGTATCGAGGCGAGTTGCTGCGATTTGTGCAAGACAATCAACGCTATTATGGTCATCAGCTTCGTGCCCAGCGAATCAAGACGCTCAACCGTTTCTTTTTTCGAGAGGTCCCTTGGCGATCGGACCCATTTCTCCAACCCACCGATGCTCACTGGTGCGGCGCAGCGATCCATCACCTGGATGCCCATGCATGCGACGGGCAATGGGTAGGGTTCATCGATGGAGGATCGATTGAAGAAACCAGGGGACAGTCCCCACGTTGATGGACCAAAGTCTTTCAACCCAAAGATCTTTCATAGATTTTGAGGAGCTTGTCGACTACGACCTTGGGATCGCAGATCTGCTTGACCCGATCCATGGCCGAGCGCCCCATGCGATGCCTAAGATCTTCGTCGTGGCGCAACTGCTCAATGGCTCGGAATAATGCATCAGGGTTTTCACGCTCCACAACGAATCCATCGATAGCATTCCGCACCAATTCCTTCATCCCGCCTGCATCGCTTACCACCGATGCGAGCCCCTGCTGCATCGCTTCGATCAAAGCTCGGCAAAGACCTTCGGCTCGTGATGGCATCACAAACAAATCCAACGCTGGCAAAAACCGCTTGGCATCATGGATACCTCCCGTCAGGTGCAAGCGGTTCTTTAGCCTCTGGGATTTTGCTAACAAATCAAACTCGCGATATCCACCAGGACCGATCACGACGAAATGAGTATTGGGATCATCGAACATGCATGCTGCCTGCAGGAGAATATCCAAACCCTTGACTCTTCGGATCGTCGCGATCGAACCGACAAGAAATAGGTCGTGAGGAAGTCCGAGCTCTGCTCTGGCCTGCTCGCGAGTCAGCGGATTTTGCGGTTGTGGAACGCAGTTGTAGACTACCGAATCTTCCGGCGCATTCACCCGGCTCTCAAGCATCGCTTGACGGACCGCCTCGGATTCACATACATGCGCAGCGACTCGATAGTTTCGAAAAGTCAACCAATTGGCCGGATCCAAACTATGCAAACGGCCTGTAGTACCTCGGAATGAGTGGACTCTCGGTACGCCGATCCTAGAGGGCAGACAGACCGTGGCTAGATTGACCCATGACAACGAAAAGTTGGTGTAGGCATGGATGATGTCAGGTTGAAACTCGATGATCAACCGTCGAACTTCCAAGACCGCCGTGGGTGACAATTTTTGTCGCCCAGAGACATTTTTCATCGATAGATATTCTGCGAACTGTTCGTCGAGTGGACCTTCGATATCGCAGCAAACGGCAAGCACCTTGTTTCCGCGTCTGCTCAACTCTTTGGCAATTTCTCCCGGACCATAAAGCATCAGGATTCGCATCGACTCGCCCGCCATCATCAGTGGGGATTGCAAAAGCAAAACGAGGGCAGCTCCAGGAGGCCCCGCATGTTACGACCATGATAGCGATCTTAAGTGCAAATGCGATCGACGACGTTGCCGTAAACGTCCGTCAGACGGAAGTCGCGTCCTGCGTATCGGTAGGTCAAGCGCTGATGATCGAGTCCGAGCAAATGCAGGATCGTGGCATGCCAATCGTGGATATGGCACTTGTCCTCAACCGCTTCGCGCCCATGATCGTCAGTAGCCCCATAGCTAACGCCGCCGCGAACACCACCACCGGCCATCCACGTGGTATAGCCTTTGTTGTTATGGTCGCGACCGTCGCCGTTTTGAGCGTCGGGGGTTCGACCGAACTCCCCACCCCAAATCACTAGCGTCTGATCCAAAAGACCTCGCTGCTGTAGATCTGCAAGCAAACCTGCGATCGGTTTGTCGATCTCACTGCACTTATCGGGCAGCTGATCGCGTAACCTTTGGTGATGATCCCAATTGCCGTGATTGAGTTCGACAAAACGCACTCCGGCCTCGATGAACTTGCGGGCCATCAAGCACTGACGTCCGAACCCATCGGTTGGGTTCTCGTTGATCCCATACATCGCCAACGTCTTCTCGGATTCGTTCCCTAGATCCATGAGCTTGGGCAATGCATCTTGCATACGGAAGGCTAGCTCGTAGGACTCGATCACTCCCTCGACGTTGGGATCCACTTGGTCGACAGCGAGTTTGTTCTGGTTGAGCTGTTGGATAAAGTCGATCTGCGATCGCTGGGATTTGCGGTTCAGCCGAGGGTTGGAGATATCGGGTACAGAACCGCTGTTGTTTGCTGGCAGATTGCGCGCCATGGCAGGCCGAGGACCTTGCGGTCGCCCCACCTTGGTCCCTTGATAGATCGCCGGCAGAAAAGCATTGCCGTAATTCTGAGCTGCGGCAGCTTGCGGATTGAGCGCGACAAAACCAGGCAGGTTCTCATTCTCGGTTCCTAAACCGTAGAGGGTCCACGCCCCGAGCGATGGCCGTACAAACTGGGCATTTCCTGTGTGCATTTGGGTCATGGCTCGAGGGTGAATCGGTTGATCGCAATGCATCGATCGGATCAAACACATCTGGTCGGCATGCTTGCCAAGCTCTGGAAACACCTCGGACATCCACAATCCGCTCTGGCCTCGCTGATGGAACTTCCACGGCGAAGCCATCAGTTTGGCTCCATTAGCACGGCCGGTCTTGCCCTGGTCGGCTTCCAACTTGGGCTTGTAGTCGAACGTGTCGATATGCGATGGACCTCCCTGCATGCACAGGAAAATCACATGCTTGGCCTTGGCCGGGAAATGAGAGGCTTTGGGTGCCAAGGGATTCCTTGGCGACGATGCATCGTCGGTTGCCGGGTATTGGTCGTCTCCTAGCACCCGCCGCATCTGCATGGTGCTCAAGCCGGCGAAGGCCAAGTAGCCGAAGCCTGCGGAGACCGACCTGAGCAATTCGCGCCTTGAAAACATCATGGTTGACTCGATCGGGATGGGGTTTATTCGGTTGGAAAGAATCACTAATTCAGGATGCGAAATTCCGCCGCTGCCATGAGGGCTTGGCAGAACTGACTCCAAGCCTTGAAGAGCGCCTCGTCGGCAGGAACTTGATCCTGACTCTCTTTGGCCTTGCGCACGAACTTTAGCGAGGCGGTCATCTCCTCGATGCTTGCCGAGCGCCCGTAAGCGATCTGAAAGGCCCGATCGACCCGACCTTGGGGATCCTTGGTCGATTGCATCACGCGCCGTGCAAAGGCATCGCTGAGCTCGAGCACAAACGGGTTGTTCATCATGTACAGGGCTTGGTCGGCGGTGTTGGAAACCTCGCGAGTCCCGGTAACCGAGTTCGGATCGGCAAAATCAAAGACGTCCAGCGCGCGGGGCAAGTTGTTGCGACCGATGGGCAAGTAAACCGAACGATGGTAGTTTGGGACTTCCAAGAGACTGACGGCTGGATTGCGCAGGTTTCCACCCAGAAGCCTTCTGATGTTCGCCGCTCGATCGTCGTTGTTGCCGCCAGGAGCTAGCAATAAAGGAATATTCTGCGGGCCGTTGGGCCCCATGAAGGCCGACCCCATCGATGCGAAGATCGAGGACTTGGGTGGCCCCAGATTGATCGAACCACTGACCGTAAGCATCGCATCGCGGATCGCTTCGGCGTTTAGACGTTTGACATTGCCGCGAGCGATCCAAAGATTCGCCGGATCGGATTCCAATCGACCTGGATCATAGGCCGTCGAAAGTCGATAGACCCGCGATGTTACGATGCTGCGAATCATCTGCTTTACCGACCAACCTTGCTCGACAAAATCGACTGCCAGATGATCCAAAAGCTCTCGGTGCGTAGGGCCCGGGCCGGAGACGCCAAAATTGTCTGGCTCGCGCACGATCCCCTGCCCTATCAGGTGTTGCCAGATGCGATTGACCATCACGCGGGCTGTGAGTGGATTTTCGTGGGAAACAAGCCATTTGGCCAATTCCAAGCGCCCCGAACGGTTGGCCGGGAGCTGCTTGGGTAGATTCCCTAAAACCTGGACGAAACCTCGATCGACTTCCTGAGCAGGCTGATCGATCTCGCCTCGGACCAGAACCCTAGCGTTGCGGGCCGACTCATGGTCTTGAACCCCCATGCACACCGAGACAGGGCGCCCAGCAGCGTCGACGCTGCTGATGCGAGCTCGGAGTTGCGAGACGATCTGATCCAGGAGATTGGCGTTTAATCCCGGGGTGTTGGCTCCAGTCCGCTGGGCACGTCGAGCTTCGGCTAACTCCTGCTGACGCTCTTGAAGTTCCTTTTTCAGCTCCGCTAGATCCTCTGGGCTCATGATCGGCTTGCTGGCCTCGGGATCCTGAACTGGGAGTCTAATCCAATCCGAGGGCTGTCGATTCCGAATGCTCCGGGTTCCGCCGTAGAAGGTCTGGGTGCTTTGGAAGATCCCGGCAATGGCGTAGTAATCGCTCTGAGGAATCGGATCGAATTTATGGTCATGGCACCGCGCACAGCCGACCGACAAGCCCAGGACGACTCGAGTGGTTGTATCGATCTGCTCGTCGATCAAGTCGGCTTGGAATTGTCGGGGGTTCTGCTCCGCAAGGGACTTCGGGCCAACGGCCAAAAAACCTGTCGCGATCAAATGCTCGTTCCATTGCTCATCGTCTGATACCGGCAGCAGATCGCCGGCGATCTGCTCCATGAGGAACTGATCGTAAGGCTTATCTTTTTGAAACGAATCGATGACATAGTCGCGATACCTCCAAGCGTTCGGGAATGTGACATCGGACTCTTTGCCAGAGGTTTCGGCATAGCGGGCCACATCGAGCCAATGGCGTCCCCAACGTTCGCCATACTGCTTGGATGCTAAGAGCTCGTCGGCCAACCGCTCGATCGCTTCTTCAGGGCTGGATTTCCAGTCCTGAAGAAACGTCGAGCGTTGCTCCGGGGTTGGCGGTAGGCCTACGAGATCAAATGTCAATCGACGCACCAAGATATTCGGGTCGCAATCCTGGCTCGGTTCGATGCCTTGGTCCTCCCATTTGGAGGCCACAAAGCGATCGATTTGGGTTTTCCCCCAAGCTTGAAACTTTTCTACCATCGGTTCGACTTTTTTGGGCTGGGTAAAGGCCCAGAAAGACTTGCCAGCCTCGATATCCTCAGGGGTCACCTTGGACTTTACAACAAGACCAGCGTTGGAACGCGGATCGGGGGCTCCCATCTCGATCCATGTTTTAAAGTCGGCAATCACATTCGCAGGAAGCTTGCCTCGGGGAGGCATGCGGTAATCGCGATAATTGATCGCATGCCAAAGGATACTGTTTTGCAAATCACCCGGAACGATCGCGGCTCCGGATTCTCCACCTGCTCTGAGCGCATCGCGATTCTCGACCGACAGTCCCCCTCGCACCGACTGCTCGCTGGTCGCATGGCAGCGGTAGCAGTTCTCGATGAGCACGGGCCGGATCTTGGACTCAAAGAAATCGAGTTGCTCAGGCGTGAGCTTGCTCTCTGGACTGCTTTCGGAAATCGCCAACAGGTCCGAGCCTTGTGGCTCTTGGGCCGTGGCGACAGGGCCGCCAAAGCACAAGCTTGCGAATCCCGCCGCGAGGCTTATCCGAACAAAAGCTTGCACCTGAGCAAACAGCGAGGACTTGTGCATGGGATGCACTCCGAGTGGATAAAACGATTCAGGAATAAATCCAAACGTACAAAACAACTTGCCCCGAGCTTGCTCAGGTATCCGAGTTAGGCCGCCGAGGCCGGACCCCTTCACCACCTTCGGTTCTACCTTCTGGGCGACGGTTTCCGGGCCGCATCCCCTCCAGGCGCTTCATGGATTGCTCGATTTCAGCTTTGTCGATCGCACCATCGCCATTGGTGTCGATGTTGCTCAGGCGTTCTTTCATCTGGGGAGGGATCTCATCGCCAGAGAGTTTACCGTCTTTGTCTTTGTCTCTGTTTTCGAACATCCGCATCATCATCTCTGGGCTTGGGCCGCCAGCGTTGCCCGGAGCGCCCGGAGCACCCGGAGCACCCGGTGCGTTGGGTCCTGCGAACATTGGCATTTGGCCCGGTTCGGGGCGCATCTCTTCGGCACTGACCACTCCGTCTCCGTTCTTATCAAGCTTGAGAATCGACTTCGAAGCGTTCTCGATTTCGGAGGCGGAAAGCTGGCCGTCTTCATCGGCATCCAAAGCCTTAAACAACGGCATGTTTCGCAGCATCATCGCCATCCCTCGTGCGGCCATCTCGGGGTTGGCTGCACCACCGCCGAACCCACCGCCGAACCCACCGCCGGGCCTGCCTTCGCCGGGGTTGCCCTGGCCGGGCCTGCCTTGGCCGGGCCGCTGACCTTCAGGTCGATCGGCGTTTGGTCGATCGGCGTTTGGTCGACGGGGATTCTGGCCTTCGGGCCGTGGGTCTTGGGCCAAACAAGGGGCCGTGCAAGCGGATCCGACGAGTAGGCTAGCGAAAAAAAATCGGTTCATCATCGAAGACCTTTTTTAAAGGGGGAGCCCAGATAGTGTAATTATTCCAAGGTAATTCTTCCGTTGGCCAGGACTGAGCTGGCCTATATACCTTACCGACTCCCTCGGATGGATATCCACTTGCATCGAGCAGAATTTTCGGAATTCTATTCCCTGCGGCATCAAACCGTTGGATAATCCTAGCATGACGGATTCCTCAGCCCCAATCATTCCTGATGCCAGCCTTAGCCAAGCCCAAGCGCCGGCCCCGGTGGGGGTTGGGTCCGAGGATCGATTTCTTATTCGAAACCTTTCGGAATTGACGGAGTTCTTTGAGTCGGTGCGTCCACGGCTCGAGAAGATCGTCCGATTCAGGTTGGATCCGGCTTTCCAGGCTCGCATCGATGAATCGGATGTTCTTCAAGAGGCTTTTTTTCAGATTGCCAAGCGACATCAGGAGTTGCTCGACACCCCGGAGCTCCACCCCATGGTTTGGATCCGCCAGAGAGTCCTCCAGACGCTTTGGGACATGCAGCGTAGCCACGGTCGCGATAAGCGGAGCGTGCACCGCGAAAACGAAATGCCGATGGCCAGCTCGAACACAACGAGCATCACCATGGCCCGGTGGCTTGCCGACGACGTGACCTCACCTAGCCAGCGGATGATCAAAGACGAAGAGCAGCAACGTCTGCAAAGCGCCTTAGAGTCGATGAACGAAATCGATCGAGAGATCCTTGCTATGCGCCATTTCGAGTACTTGACCAACCTGCAAACCGCCCAAGCCTTGGGGATCTCTCCGACGGCGGCCAGCAACCGCTATATGCGAGCCCTGAAGCGGCTCAAGACAATCCTGTCGGCATTCCACGGCTTCGGTCCGGATGAGTCCGCCGGGTAAATCCCGGGTGATTCGGCTCAATTGAGGTAAGTCATACGAAGAGGCAAGCTCGTCAATCGGTGAATCACCGGGCGGAAGGTCCGCGCGCCCAGATCGAGTTCAATACGTCATCGCGGACCGACA
>CAILTZ010000864.1 GCA_903837255.1 uncultured Pirellula sp.
GTGGGCCAGGCGATCCGTTGCATTGCGACTTGCTTGGGCGGTCATAAGCGTATGGTTGTTTTTTTACTTCGTTGTCTTTTCTGTAGCGAGCACCAAGCTACCCAATTACATCATACCTGCTTACCCCGCATTGGCGCTGTGGATCGGGAGTTACTTTTCTGGTTGGCTAGACCGGCTAGACGACGAGGATCTCCAACGTGGAAATCTTTGGCCGATGGCAGGTTGGTTGTTTATGATTTTTTCTGGAGCATTGATCGGTGGGATAACACTTGCGATTGGATCACGATTCGGGGCTGCTTGGGTAGATCGACTGGAAATAGACCGCAAGATGCTCCCCGCGATACTAGCTTTTTCTTGGTTGGGATGGCTGCTCATCGGAGGCGGATTGGTTGGGTTGTATTTTCAAAGCACGAAGAATAAGGCATGGGGAGTATGGGTTCTTGCAAGTCTGTGCGTGGGTTGGGTAAGCTTGATTTGGCAACTGATCATCCCTGGGATTGATCGATTCCAGACACCACAGCAAGTCGCCATCGAGACCATTGCACCTATTCAAGTCAGCGCCTTGCGTGGAGAGCCTGCGGTGGTTGGTATGTTTCGGCCAAGTATGGTTTTCTATTCGAGAGGTCCATTGAACTTTTGTACGGACGATCGAGCTTTAGAGGAGACCCTTTCGATCGATCCACCAAGTTTGGTGGTGATCAATCAATCCAGCCAAAAGGCGAAGCAGATGCTCGATGAGCATGGTTATCGGATCGCGGATTCGCTGGAAAGTTTTCCCAAAAGGGGTTTGATCAGCGTTTACCGAAAATAGGATGTGGTAACACGCCGCTGGACAGTTTCTTTGGTCGGGGCGATCGAGTACACTCGTGAAACAGATCCGCTTAAACACTTCCTTCTCTATATTTCCCGGGAGAACCTCGCGCGATGCCATCGACATCCACTCTTCAAAGCCAATCGCTTGAGCGTCGCACGCTACTCAAGCAAGCCGCTATGCTTGCGGGGTTTGCGTGCACGCCTCGTCTTGCCAAAGCTTACAGTCCCAACGATGTCCTGAATCTCGCCTTCGTGGGTGTTGGTGGCAGAGGGGGCGGGAATCTTCAGGAAATGACTTCTGCCGGAGGGGTGCGAGTCGGAGCGATATGTGATGTGAATCGCAATACCCTCGACGGCGTCGGTCAGCAGCATGGCGAAGCCAAGCGGTTCGGGGACTTTCG
This sequence comes from uncultured Pirellula sp., assembly GCA_903837255.1. GTDB lineage: Bacteria > Planctomycetota > Planctomycetia > Pirellulales > Pirellulaceae > JBKCUI01. Next base: position 1,215 of record CAILTZ010000864.1, read on the forward strand.
TCGATTGCTCGACGATCTCAAAGGAATTGACGCGGTGGTTGTCTCGTCGACCGAGCACACGCATGCCTTCGCAACCCTCCCTGCCTTGCAACAGAAAAAGCCAGTTTACTGTGAGAAGCCGTTGACTTACAACGTCCAAGAGGCACAGCGGATCATGCAGGAGTCGGCCAAGGCTCAGGTACCGACTCAGATGGGAACTCAAATCCATGCTGGGGCGAATTATCGCCGTGTGGTTGAACTCATACACTCAGGTGCGATCGGTCCGGTGACCGAGGCCCATGTCTGGACCTCGAGAGCTTGGGGACTCCAGAGCCAGGAAGATTCCAAGAAGAACGGCGATATTGTCTATGTGACGGATCGCCCGAGTGAGGCCAAGCCGGTGCCCAAAGAGATCGATTGGGATCTTTGGGTCGGTCCAGCCCCGATCCGACCTTATCATGACGTCTACCTACCGGGTCCCAAGTGGTATCGATGGTGGGATTTTGGCAACGGGACCATGTCGGACCTGGGTAGCCACTTCAACGATCTACCTTTCTGGGCGCTGAAGCTCGATCATCCCCAGACGATCGAATCGTTCGGGCCTGCCCCTCACAAGGAGATTGCGCCCGCATCGATGACGGCGGTTTATGAATATGGACCGCGTGGGGATATGCCCGCATGCAAGGTCTCATGGTATCAGGGGGCCGACAAGCCGCAGTTGTGGAAAGACAAAGCGATTCCAACATGGGAAAGTGGGATTTTGTTCATCGGTAGAGATGGAATGTTGCTTAGCGACTATGGTCGGCACGTGTTGTTGCCAGAGGAGAAGTTTAAGGGGTTCCAGGGCCCTAAACCATTCTTGCGAGAATCGCCAGGCCAGCAGCGTGAGTGGCTAGAAGCGATCCGAAACGGCACACCAACGGGAAGCCCATTTGACTACGCAGGACTTCTGACGATCGCAAATCATTTGGGGAACGTCGCTTATCGCGCAGGCAAAAAGCTCCAGTGGGATCCAGTCGCACTGCGTGCCACGAACTGTCCAGAAGCCACACAGTTCATCCAACGTGAGCCTCGCGAAGGCTGGTCGTTGGCATGATGAATCCAAGTCAAGCGTTTTGCGGGTCAGGAGTATTCGGACATGCAGTTTGCCAACAGAACCATATTGGTATCGGGATGTAGTTCCGGCTTAGGGGCTGCTTGCGTCCAGCGGCTTTTAGGGCTTGGCGCAAGAATCATCGGTTTAGACCGAACCTCGGAGCCCACTTGGTTGCACACATGGGAGGGACCAGAGCGCTGGCAAGCCCGTTACACGCATGGCCAGGCCGACGTGACCGACGAAGCTTCGGTGCAAACGGTTGTTAAGCAAGGGGTCGAGAGATTTGGAGAGCTTTCAGGGGTGGTCTGTTGTGCTGGAATTCTCCATGGCGAGCGCGTATTGGGCCGAGAGTCTCTGGCGTCCTTGGATGCGTTTCGCAAGGTGATCGAAGTCAATGTTGTAGGAACGTTTAATGTCGTTCGCTTTGGCGCTGAATCGATAGCTCGAACGAGTCCCCAGGGGCCCGATCAGGAGCGAGGGGTGATCATCATGACTTCGTCGATCGCGGCCCTGGATGGACAGGTCGGTCAGAGCGCTTATTCGGCATCCAAAGGAGCGGTGGCATCGATGACTTTGCCTCTTGCGCGGGAGTTTGGAAGGCTTGGGATCCGCGTCGTGAGCATCGCACCGGGAGTATTTGATACGCCGATGATGCAAGCTGCGTCGGACAAGGTCCGAGGACCGTTGTTGGAGTCGAGTGTTTTTCCGAAGAGGTTTGGGATCCCCGAGGAGTTTGCGGCGATGGTCCAAGTAATCTTCGAGAACTCAATGCTCAACGGGACGGTTGTTAGGCTCGATGGTGCTCTGAGGATGTAGAACGGGTATCTTCGGACTTGGGCGCACACCCAACACCCCAACTGCTCACAGACACTAATATTCGCCAGTAACGAACCCTGACAATCGCTTGGCCCTCCTTCGCCCCCGGGGCCATTGGCAGGGGGAGAAAGGGGCGGGGGGGATGAGGGGGCCGACCGTGCGTAGGGCTGTTTGATTGACGATGATTTCTCAGAAATCATCGGGCTGTTCGGCTGTTCGTAGGGTTCGTGGAGCGGTCGTCTAAGAATGATTCAAACACCGCGCGAACAACCAAGCGACCCTATTAATTCAAAGCACGTACAACCCATCGACCGCGAAACGCACCTCCGAGCATGGTAGGCTGTTTGGCTGTTCCCTCCCGGCTCAAGTCTCAAGCCTCAAGCCTGTCTTGGCCGTTGAATCCATCTGCGCGATCCTCGGATAGGTCAAAAAACTCGGGGACTGTCCCCGGTGCTTCTACCATTCGGAACATTCTTGTATACTGAGAATCGTCGAAATGGAAGGAAATCGGGGTGGAACAGTCTGAAATCGAACTTGAATACGAACGTCGCTGGAAAGCGATGTCCCCGGCAGAGAAGGTCGCTCGAAGCGCTGCGATGTTGGCTTGGACTCGCCAACAGATGGCCATACGGATTCGAAATACTCAGCCGAGTCTGTCAGACGAAGAGGTGAGGTTGCACGTAGCTTTGCAACTTTACGAGCGCGATCCCGAAGTGGTCCGATTGATCCAGGAACAGCTTGCCCATGTTTCCTGTTGAAGCATTCGAAAATGCTATCGGCAAATTTGTGGCAATCGCCGAGGCGATTGGTCTTCCTTTCCACATTACTGGCGGCTCGATCAGTTCGGCCTATGGCGAGCCTCGCTTGACGCAAGACATCGATATCGTTGTTGCTCCAGATGTGGCAAAGATCCGTATCGATGACCTGATTGCCCAAAGCCTGGTGTACATACTGCGCACCCAGGAGTGGGGAGCTATGAACCGGTCAGCTTTAAGGGCCGAAACCCTTTCATGGGCGGTTAAAGTCCTTCCTAA
>CAILTZ010000865.1 GCA_903837255.1 uncultured Pirellula sp.
ACGACCCAAACCCCGTGGATATCTTCGGGATGGCGCAAAGAGCCGAAGAATTCATGCAAGAGAGCATGCAAGCGGGCAAGCCGTTTTACATCCAGCTGTCCTGGAACGCGCTGCATGCTAGCGAAAATGCTAATCGAGCGACCTTGGCCAAGTACCAAGCCAAACTATCCGGCGAGAATGAAAAAAGAATCTCCACCGCTGCGATCACCGAAGACCTCGACGCCGGTGTAGGCAAAGTCATCGATGCGATCGACCGACTAGGCTTAGCCAAGAACACCATCATCATCTACATGTCGGACAATGGTTCCGGCGGCGGTGGGCGGGGCAAAGCGGCCGGTTTGCACGGAGGCAAAGGTGGCGTCTGGGAAGGTGGCATTCGGGTCCCCTTCATCATCGTCGGCCCCGGTGTGCAAGCCAATGCGTGGAGTCACACGCCGATCGTAGGTTACGATCTATTCCCGACATTCTGCGAGTGGGCTCGCATCGACCGATCCAAATTGCCCGCTGGTATCGAAGGTGGTAGCATCGCAGCACTTGTAAGCAGCGACGGACTAGGAACCGTCCAACGACCAAACGAGGGACTTGTATTCCATTTCCCACACTACCAAGGCGAAGGAGGTCCACAGTCGTCGATCCGGGTCGGCGATTGGAAGCTGATTCATTTTTACGAGGACCAACGCGATGAACTCTACAACCTCAAAGACGACCTGAGCGAGCGCAAGAATCTCATCAACCAAGCAACCGAGCAGGCTCAGGACCTGCACCAACGGCTAGACAAGTATCTGGCTCAGGTCGATGCTCAGTTCCCTTCCAGGAACCCAGACTTCAATCCCAACAATCCGACGGAACCTCCCCAGCGGGGTGGCAAAAACAACAGAGCCCCCGCCAAGCCCTGATATTGCCAAGGCTTGGTATTTCCCAGTGTTCACAGACCAACTCCAACTCCCCATAACCGCACGAAAACCACACAAAACAGAGAGCATGAATGATGAAAAAAAACGTTGCTGCCCCCGCAAGTCTTCTTGCAGGAGCGATGATCGCGATCTTTTGCCTTGCCCATGGTTCCCTAGCGCACGAGGGTGGGCATGGACCATCGGACTCTGCGGCACTCAGCAAATCCACTTGGACGATCGCCAAAACACACAAGCATTTTCATGGTAGTTTTCTATCTGCCGACGAGCAGATTGCCAAGTTCGAAACCAGCGGAGGCAAGGTTCTGGAGGTTCACCGAGCCGAGTTGATCGAAGCCGACCGAAACTGGATCACCGAGCGGCTAGAGTCGATCCGCAAAACGAACCAGACCCAACCGATTCGGTTTGTGAATATCGAGATCGAGCCCACCGCAAGCACAAACGATGAAGTTAGTTTTTACGAGGATGCTCCAGCCATGTTGCAACATTTCAAGCCATTCGAAAAAACCTTAGGGCTGCGTTGGGACAACGACTTTTTCTATGTGGAATCCAATGGGATTCCCGATCATTCCATGATGGTCGGCATCACCGCTTGGCAGCAACAAGTCCCCTTGCCGCAAGCTTACACAGGACGCAACGCGTGGCGTATTCCACTGCATCCGAAGCCTGCGAAAAAGCCGATGTCGGCCAAGGATAACTTCTTTCGCGGCGCGATCGCTTTAGCGGTCAACGGGATACCGATCTTCAATCCGATCAAGAACGACGGGAGGACTGATACCCTCGTCGCAGGAGAGCTGGACCAATGGGGCGGGCACTGCGGACGAGCCGACGACTATCACTACCACATCGCACCGATCCACCTCGAGCCGATGGTGGGCAAGGGCCAGCCGATCGCTTATGCGCTCGACGGCTATCCGATTTTTGGTTATCAGGACGATAGCGACAATCAGCCACTCGATTGGATGAATGGGCACAAAGACAAGGACGGTAATTACCACTACCATGCGACCAAGAAGTACCCTTATATCAATGGAGGGTTTTATGGAGAGGTTCTCGAGCGCGACGGCCAAGTCGATCCACAGCCGAGGGCTGAAAGTCCACGCCAAGCGCTTCCGCCGATGAGAGGGGCCAAGATTGTCGGCTTTGAGGAGACAGCGCCCAAGTCGTTTCAGTTGACTTATGAAGTTTCTGGTCGGAAAGGATACGTGCGCTACAAGCTCGGCGAAAGTGGCGCGGTTGCTTTCGAGTTCCAAGATCCAGCCGGTAAGGTAACCAAACAGAATTACCAGAACGGTGGCGGTCGTCGTGGCGGTGGGCCCCCACCCCGCGATGTTCAGCCACCACGCGATGGGCAGCTACCCCGTCAAGCAGAGGCGATGAAGTCGCAGTCGGGTACGATCCAGGTCAATAGCAGCTCCGTCGACAGTCGCGGGATGTTGATCAAAGATTGCACTTGCGATGGAGCAAGGCAGTCCCCGGCGGTCTCTTGGGACAAACTCCCCGAGGGGACAAAATCGATTGCCGTATCGCTTTGGCACGAGGCACCTGACCAAACCAAGTCGTACTGGGTTGTCTACAACTTGCCAGCGACCTCGACAGGGATCGGACAGAACAAGAAGCCAGAGGGGACCGTGGGGCTCAACGACAAGAGGCGTAACGAGTACGATCCGATGTGTTCCAAGGGGCCGGGCATCAAGACGTATCACATCACCGTCTATGCGCTTTCGAAGGATCTAGAACTGACGGCCAAGGAAGTTGACCGCAAAAAGTTGCTTGAGGCGATCCGCGATTGCAAGCTAGGCGAGGGGACTTTGGATTACCAGTACGAGAGGTCCAAATAGCCATTTGCTTCTGGGCGTTCTGCTTGGCTGGACGTAGGGTTCGTGCAGCGGTCCCCTGGTCACTTGATTCAAGCCTTGCACATTAACCAAGGCACAAAACCCGATCAAGCGACAGTCAATCTCTGGACCGCGGAACGTACCACCGAGTGCATGGGGCTGTTTGGATGCCCCATAAAGCCCAAGCCTGCTTCCAACCGCCTGGCACCACTTCGCCACTCCACCGCCATTCCATCAGCGCTCCATCAGCGTCCATTAGCGGTCCATCAGCGCTCCATCAGCGCTCCATCAGCGCTCCATCAGCGCTCCATCAGCGCTCCATCAGCGCTCCATCAGCGCTCCATCAGCGCTCCATCAGCGCTCCATCAGCGCTCCATCAGCGCTCCGGGATTTACACC
>CAILTZ010000866.1 GCA_903837255.1 uncultured Pirellula sp.
CGGCGATTTTCGATTCGACTTAGGGCCGACGTTTTATCTCTACCCCCGAATCCTCAAAGAGATCTTTCAATCGGTGGGTTACGACATCGACAAAGTCATTCCGATGAAGCGACTGACACCCCAGTACCGCGTGGCCTTTGAAGCCGGCGGGCAGCTGGACTGCACCAATCAGCTCGATGACATGGATGCCCAGATCGCCAAGATCTCCCCGCAGGATGTTGGGCAACTCAAAAAGTATCTCGATGCCAATCGAATCAAGCTTGCTAAGTTCCGGCCGATCCTCGAAAGCCCGTTCAACTCGCTTAGAGACTACGTTAGCCCATCCCTGATGGCCGCGGCCCCGTATGTCAAGCCGTGGAAGTCTCTCGGGCAAGAACTACAAAACTACTTCAAAGACCCCAGGTTGGTGATCGCTTTTTCCTTCCAAGCCAAGTATCTGGGGATGTCGCCGTTCCGTTGCCCAAGTCTGTTTTCGATTCTCGCCTTTCTAGAATACGAATACGGTGTCTACCATCCAATCGGTGGGTGCGGGCAGGTCAGCAAACGCATGGCAGATGTCGCCCAGGAGTTAGGTTGCTCGATCCGGCTCGATGAACCAGTCCGCAAACTGCGATTTTCTGGTAAGCGTGTCACTGCGGTAGAGACCGACCAAGGAGTCTACGAAGCCGATGCGTTTGTCATCAACGCGGACTTTGCCCATGCCATGCAGAACCTCGTACCCAACGAGCTTCGCCCCCGTTGGACCGACCAGAAGCTTGAGTCGAAACGATTCTCCTGCTCGACCTTCATGATGTATCTGGGCCTCCGAGGCGAGTTCCCGGATCTTCCCCACCACACGATCTATATTTCTAAGGATTACGAGGGCAACCTCCGGGAGATTGAACAGGAAAAGTGTTTGCCAAAAGAACCCTCGTTCTACGTCCAAAACGCTTGCGTCAGCGACCCGAGTCTCGCAGCCCCAGGCAAGAGCACGCTGTATGTCCTAGTCCCTGTCCCGCACCTAAGCCCCAACACCCCCTGGGACGAAAAGCAAACTGCAGAGTTCCGAGCACTGACGCTCAAGCGACTTGAATCGATCGGGCTCGGGGGCATCGAAGATCGCATCGAGTACGAACGCATTGTCACTCCAGCCGACTGGAAGGATCAATACTCGGTCTACCGGGGAGCGACGTTCAACCTAGCTCATAACCTTGGTCAAATGCTCCACCTAAGGCCGCACAACAAGTTCGAGGACCTCCAGAGCGTCTACTTGGTCGGTGGCGGAACGCATCCAGGAAGCGGTCTCCCGGTGATCTACGAATCCTCGAGGATCACCTGCCGACAGTTGCTCTCCGAGCTGGACTTACCGAACAACTTCATCGATGAGCTGCAGCCGATCGGACCACAAGATCGCTTTGAGCCTGAACTCGCAAACCGTTAACGCACCGAAAAATTAGCCTCCCAATTGACAGAAAGAGCAACGCACGTGTCGTTGAGCCGTCTCAGGTCGATCGCTTCGGGTGCCGCCGCCCTTTACATCATCCTCGTTTTACTGGGGATTCTTCCAAACCCACTATCGGTTCATTTATTCGGAAAGACAAACACCATGAACACTTCCAGTAGCCAGCAGTGGTTTGGCCTGTCAGCCAAGCAGATGGATGGATCGACTCTACCCATAGAATCCCTCCGGGGCCGTGTGGTATTGGTCGTCAATGTAGCGAGCCGTTGCGGTTTCACGCCGCAGTACAAGCAATTGCAGGAATTGCACGACCGCTACGGCGACAAGGGCTTAACAATCCTGGCATTCCCTTGCAACCAGTTCGGCGGCCAGGAACCGGGTAGCGACTCGGAGGTGTTGCAATTTTGCAGCACCAACTATGGAGTCACGTTTCCTGTGATGTCCAAAGTCCAAGTCAACGGAGCCGAAGCGGATCCGATTTATGAGTATCTCAAGAAGCAGTCACCGGGCGTGCTCGGCTCGGAGTCGATCAAATGGAATTTCACCAAATTCCTAGTCGATCCGCAGGGGAATGTTATCACTCGCTACGCCTCGACGACATCTCCTAGCGATATTGCCAAGGACATCGAAAAGCTGCTGCCAAACCAACTGACTGAAAAGCTATAAGTCCATTTGCTACTCGGGAATTCTCCCCCCGAGCGAACCGCATCCAATGAAAAAACCCCGGGATTTCCGGGGTTCATCAAGCGGAGGACACGGGGATCGAACCCGCAACCCCTTACGGGGCACATCATTTCCAATGATGCCGCTAACCATTCGCTTATCCTCCAAACGGTCGCTGTTCGGTACAAGAGCATATCTTAGCAATTTCGGTTCACAAGCCAACTTCAAACTACAATCCCCAGTTTTTGACCATGAACCACTGTCGCCGCTGGATCTTTCGTAAAAACTCGACCTCCTACGACCTCGTAGCCAACTCGTGCGCGGCCCCAGAACCAGGAGATCTGCAGCCCCACGAATGCTTATTAGCGATCCGCGCCGTGTCCTTAAACTATCGCGATCGTATCAATTGGAGGAATCTTGCCGGAAGAAACGTCGAGGGCATTGTCCCAACCTCCGACGGAGCCGGAGAAATCCTGGCCGTCGGATCTTCCGTCACCGAATTCAAACCCGGAGACCGCGTCTCAGCCAACTTCTTTCCAACCTGGAAGTCAGGGAAATTCGACCTACGGTATCACCAAGCCGACCTGGGGGGAAACCTCGACGGTATGCTCCGTGACTTTGCGGTTCTCGCCGAAAGCTCTCTGGTGAAAATACCCGATGGCTGGAGTTTTGCCCAAGCCGCAACGCTTCCTTGTGCGGCTGTAACGGCTTGGGTATCCCTGGTCCGTCGCGGAAACCTGCAAGCTGGACAGACCGTCTGCGTACTGGGGACTGGCGGTGTATCAATCTTTGCACTTCAATTCGCAAAGCTCTTGGGAGCCGAGGTTGTTGTCACCTCGAGCGACGACCAAAAACTCCAGCGCGCAATCGCCTTAGGCGCCGACTATGGGGTTAATTATCGCACGACGCCTGAGTGGTCCAAGTCCGTATGGTCCTGGACCAACGGCCAAGGGGTCGATCATGTCATCGAGGTCGGTGGCCCTGGCACGCTCGAACAATCGATGAAAGCCGTCGCCGCAGAGGGACACATCGCCTTAATCGGTGTCTTGACGGGCTTCGGCGCACCTGCGGCGAGCCTCTTTCCATTGTTGGCTCGCAACGTGCGATTGAATGGAATCTACGTCGGCTCTCGGGAAGACTTTCAATCGATGGTCCAGTTCTTAAACGAACACCGATTGACACCTCAGATCGATCGTATTTTTCGCTACGAGCAAACACCAGAAGCTTTCGAATACCTCGAGTCAGCAAGCCATTTCGGAAAGATCGTCATCGAGCTGTAGTCATCGAGCTGAAATCGGATTGCGTCGATACACGGCACGATCCGGCCACTGCACGCAGTACTCACTCCATCGCTTATCGGGAACCGGATAGTCGGTGCTGATGAACTGCGCTCCGCTTTGGATCGCTCGATCGCGCTGGGCCGGATCATTCTTGCGAGCTTGCCGGGTGTCAGAGTCAGCCCGAGTCCGCACCAAAAAACCTCGCCGAACACATTCCTGAATCCTATCAAAATCATTGATCGGATCGTTGAGTTTCATCCAAGCTGCTGCGGGATGATCGGAACCTACCGACACAAACATGATTCGTCCTCGCAAAGAATCGTGGTCCTCCAGGTACCGATCCTTGAGCCCATCGGTATTGTCCAAAGCAAAGAAAATCTTGCCACAGCACTCCTCGAGGGTCGGCCAACCCTGGGTCTCAATCGCCTCGCGGAGCGTCGCACTCTCTCCACGAACGAGATCGGGTGTTAGGAGCAGCCTGCTCGGTACGCAGGTGCGAATTTCCTCATCGAGCGCATCGAGCTTCTGACGATCGAATTTCAATGGTTTGACCCCTGCAGGTCCGGTCGCAGATTCCTTGAGTTCCAGCAGGATCAGGATCGGCAGGTGGCCCGGATTGGAGGACGACCAAGCGACCGTTTGCTCAAGAGCCGCCTTGAGCGTAGGAACATGCGTCGCAAAATCGAAGCCAGGTGCATGGATGATCTTGGTCCCTGGCTGGCCCATCACGGCATCAAAATCGAAGGGCATCCGAGGATCTGGCTCGGTCAGATTGGCCAACTGTCGCCCCACCGGTTTGCTATAAAGCCCTCCGTCAGGGTCCGCGTAGACATCGAGTTCAATCTGGCGAATCCCATACTCACCGAATTGCCGCTCCAGCGGTGGATGGGTGTAGTCGATCGAATCGGCAACCGACTTACCTGTAAGCCCGATTAATTTCATGATCTCTGGAGCGGGTGCTAAGTGGTAGGAATTGTGGGTCCCGACAACTTGGATCTGATTGAGTCGCAAACCTTTGTCTTCGGCTCTAAGCTCAGCGGAAGATGGCGACTTCTGAATTGGTTCTTGACCTACTCCAATACCCGAGGCAACAAGCGATAGACTTACCAGGAGCCCCGTCGTTATCCGTGTTGATCGAACCATGCTGTGCAAGCTATAGGTTTTTTTATTGATTTTCATAAGGCATCCTACTTGGGGATCCCGACATAGATCTCTTGATCGCGTACTTGGACGTCAAAGTGGTCGGTTTTAATCTTGCGATTGTCCATCCAAGTTCCGTCGGACAAAGCGAACCGCCACGCATGCCAGGGGCAAGCCACACAGCCTTCGTGGATCCAACCCGCCGCAAGCGATGCACCTTGGTGCGGGCAGAAATCATCCAAAGCGTAGTACCGACCCTCGGACTCAAAGACGGCGATCATACGGTCTCCGACCGGAAACGCGCGACCCTCGTTTTTAGGGATGTCTCCGGTTTTTGCAACCATCACCCAGTCGATTTTCGCTGAATCTTCATCCATCGTTGCTTCACTCACCGATAAGCTCCCTTCTGAGCATATCCAACGCGGTCTTGGCCAACCGCTGATAGAACAATTCCGGATGCCCGCTTACACGCTGCGATTTGGTGACTACTTTCCTGCGATTCCTTTGGTCATCGGCTTTGTCCTCCGCTTGGTCAAGAGGGCCTACCATGGCAACTTGTAGGTCGGCCCAAGGCAAAGACGTCTGGCTTTCAAAATCGCTAATAGCTGGGTAGATGCCAACGGCTAACGCATAGTCGGTCTTAAAACTCTGCTGGCTGCGGAAGGCCAAGTTTACTAGCCAATCCGGATCGGTTGATTCAGGTCGAGTGGGTAACCACGTTAGATGCTTGAGTCCGCTGTTTGCCTGAGGCTCGAATCCATCGCTGAGCATCTGCCCGACCCAACATCCTGCCCCGACCTCGACGACACTCAAGGTGCAGTCTTTTTGATCGAGCAACTCGCGCACGACATCTTGTAGTTCAAGGTCTCCTTGGGCAAAGATGAACTCGCCAAAGGCTTCGCGAATCTGCTCGATAGTACCGAGGATTTGGGAATCGAAATCCTGCTGCGAGGCAGCCTGGGCGGCGATCCGCAGCGTGATGGTCGCCTTGGATACCGTGATTCCGACGCGCGGGGTCCGATCTCGGGCGATCAAGTCGGGGATGACCTTTTCCACGTCGCTCTCACCCAAGCCAAAGAGTTTCAGCGAGTGGTAGTACCAACGATTCTGACCTAGACCAAGTTCGGCGATGAGTCGGGGCTCGACCGTCTGGCTGAGCATCTCGATCATCTCGGCCGGTACGCCTGGCAAGGCAAATAGACGACTGGAGTGATCGTGGCCGCCCTCGGAGGACTCGAGCCTGACCTCAAGATCAATACCCGGTGCGGTGCCATGTGGATTGTGGATGATGCGAGAGGTCACCGGGAACATGGCTTGGACTCGATTCCTCTCGGGCATCGGCCTATTGCGTGTCTTGAATAAGCTTTCGATGTGCTGCATGGCTTCAGGTCGAAACTCCAACGGTCGATCAAACGCCTGAGCCATCGCTTCTCGGGTCAAATCGTCAGCCGTCGGACCGAGCCCTCCGGAAATGATGACCACATCGGACCTGCCGGCAGCGATTCGAAATGCTGCGACGTTATCAGCCAGATCGTCACCGACGGTGGTATGATGGCGGACATTGATTCCGAGATCGCCTAAGCGTCGGCTGATGAATTGGCTATTGGTATCTAGGCGTTGGCCGCTGGTCAGCTCGTCACCGACGGAAATGATTTCTGCTTTCATAGACCGCTTTTCTTAGCTGGGTTGGTATCTAGTGGGTTAAAGCTCTGGATCGAATTGGGTGAAGTCGCAAAGGTGAGCGTCGGCGATCGGCTGAGGGCAGCTCCAAACGAGAAAGAAAAGTGCTTCTCGGGCCCAGCGTGACACATCGGAATTTTCGAGAAACCCAGCACCTTTTTCGATGGCCAAGGCGGCTTGGGTGACTCGTAAAACAAGATCGTTTGCATCTTTGCGTAATTTCGCCAGATCGATATCGCTCTTTCCGGGAATAGCGGCTTGGAGCATACGATCGAAAAGAACTGACCATTGCTTAGAGAATGCATCCTGGAACCTACGCAGAGAGCTGCGAGATTCGGCATGGCCATAAATCTTGTCGATGGCACAAGCCGTCAGTCCGAGGGCTAGGGCGGTGGTCTGGAGTCCACCCGCTCCACCGCTCTGGGAGAGGCTCAGCACGTTTTCGCACGGTCCGTGAAGTATCTCGCGGGCAGATAACTCAACACCTTGCAGATGGACTTCGCAGGTACAGCTTTCCTTGAGGGCCAGCAGATCCATATTCGGGCCACATTGAACCGACTCAAGATCCATCGGCAGGTAAAAAAGAAATTGCTGCGAAAAGTTCTCTGAGTCGCACGCTGCAACCACCAAGGCCTGGGAGCCCGATGCGGCGGTGACCCAAGGCACAGAGCCTCGGAGCGACCAGCCCTTGGAATGGGCACGTGCCGTTACGGCGGGTGATGCGAGATGCTGCCGACTTGTAGTAAGGTGACTTATGCCGACCGAGATCCATTTTTCTCCGCTGGCATGGTGGGCCAGCAGATGCTGCGCGATAGGATTTGAGGAGCTTTCGATACGCCGAAGCGCGGCATTGCGTTGTGTGAGGATAAAGGCGTTGGTCAGGGACTGGTGAGCCACTGCGCAGTAAAAGGCCAAGTGTTCGGGTGGTTTGGATGAGACGGATTGCTCATAAGCGATCAGCTCGCAGAGGTTTTCGAGCCGATGGGTTAAACTTTTCGAAACCAGGGCCGAGCATGCCAGTGCAGAGCGTGCCAGCACGGGGCTCAATCCTGGCAACACGGATAGTGGATGGTCGATTAGCCGCATGAAATTTGACGCAGACTTTTTCCCAAGTTCGATCATAATGGCGAGATGCAGGTGCGCGTTGCCTGTTGGTCGATTGTACAGGTGAAACGAACTTCCATCGAGGATGGACTTGTTTCGACACAGTTTGAAACAGGATGTTGTTTGCGAAACGGTTTGGATCAGGAGCTAGCGTGAATATTCTAGGACTTGGACACAGCGAGAACGAAGCAAACTTGACACCCGCGTCGGACGGCCCGGACTTGGTGTATCACAAGTGCATGGCGATTGCGAGGAATATGTGGTGGAGTTGGCATCCCGAGGTGGTCCATCTTTTCCGGGACATCGACCCGGTCCGTTGGAGGGAACTCGATCATAATCCCATCGCATTGCTGCGGGAGTTCACGCCAGAGACTTTGGCATATCGAGCCGGCGAGCGGGTCTTGCACAGTCGGATCAACTACGCCTATCGACGACTTGGCGAGTACCTCAACAGCCCCAATACTTGGGCGCACACCCATGCCGGGGTGTTGGGTAGCAAGCCGGTTGCCTATTTTTCTGCCGAGTTTGGGCTTCATGAGTCGTTGCCGATCTACTCGGGAGGCTTAGGAGTTCTATCGGGTGATCACATCAAAAGCGCCAGTGGGCTTGGTATCCCTCTGGTAGGCATCGGACTTTTCTACAATCACGGTTATTTCAAGCAGCGGCTTTCGGCCGATGGTTTTCAGTCTGAGGAATACATCGAGCACAACATCGAGAACCTGCCGCTGACGCCCGCTAGAACCGCCTCGGGTAGTCCATTCATTGTGACACTCGATACTCGATCCGGAGAACTGCATGCCAAGGTTTGGAAGCTTGCTGTTGGCCGAGTGACGCTGTTTTTGCTCGATAGCAATTTTGAGGGCAATCGCCCTGAGGATCGCGAGCTTACGAGTCGACTCTATGGAGGGGATGAGCGGACACGGATCCGGCAGGAATTGCTTATTGGCGTCGGAGGCATCCGGACTCTCCAGGCGATGGGGATCACTCCCGGTGCCTATCATTTGAACGAGGGGCATAGTGCGTTCGCTACACTTGAGGCGATGCGTTTCAAGATGGTCGAGGATGGTTTGAGCATCGAGGATGCCCAGCGTGAGATCGCCAATGCGACGTTGTTTACAACCCATACCCCGGTACCAGCCGGACACGATCGCTTCAATCCGGATCTGATCGAAGAACACCTTGGACCGCTTCGAGATGGTCTGGGAATTTCCCACGAGCATCTCATGAGCTTGGGGCGTGTAAACACTGCCGATCAGCGTGAGCCCTTTTGCATGACTGTGCTGGGGCTGAAGCTTTCGCGGCGAGCCAACGCAGTGAGCCAACTGCATGGGCATGTTTCACGCCGAATGTGGAGACCTTTGTGGCCCAATCGAGAGGAAACCGCGATTCCAATCGGACACATCACCAACGGCGTGCACGTTCAGAGCTGGCTCGCCGAGCAAATGTTGCAGTTGTACGATCGCCATTTCCCAGCCCACTGGACAACCCACATGGGAGAGCCAGGTGTTTGGCAGTCGATCCACCAAGTCGATCCGGGTGAGCTATGGGAAACTCACAATGCGCTGAAAAACATGCTTTTGGCGTTTGTGCGACGTCGATTGGCCCGTCAAATGGGCCAAAGGCATGAAACCCAGGAGAACATCGATCTGGCGATGCGGATCGGAAATCCCTCTGCGCTGACGATAGGCTTCGCTCGACGTTTCGCAACTTATAAACGCGCAAACCTGATTTTCTCAGACATCGATCGTATCGCAGCCATCGTCAACGATACCGCAAGACCCGTGCAGATTCTCTTCGCCGGCAAAGCCCACCCAAAGGACGAGCCAGGCAAGCGATTTATTCAGGAAATCGCTAATTTCCGTGGCGATTCGCGATTCGCAGGCAAGGTCATTTTCATCGAAGATTACGACATCAATGTCTGTCGGCACATGATCCAAGGCGTCGATGTCTGGCTAAACAATCCTAGACGCCCGCTGGAGGCCTCCGGAACAAGCGGACAAAAAGTCATCCTCAACGGGGGCTTGAATCTGAGCATCCTCGACGGCTGGTGGGCGGAAGCCTACGACGGATCGAACGGCTTTGCGATTGGCAAGGGAACTAGCCATGCAGACGATCGTATCACCGACTCAAGGGATGCAAGCAATCTCTACGAAGCCTTGGAAAAGCAGGTAATTCCAATGTTTTTCGACCGCGATCAGGACGGGCTCCCGGCGGCTTGGATCCAGCACATGCGAAACAGCATCAGCACCCTAGCCTGGAGATTCAGCAGCCATCGCATGGTCATGGACTACGCTCGGATGGGTTACGTCCCAGCCTCCGGTGGGCTCAGTAGCTCGATGCCCTAGTCCAACGTGCCATGCGATTTGCCCTAGATCCGCGTTCTTGCCATTGATTAAACGCTCAGTCAAAAGACTTCCCCCCGTTCAGGCCAACCATTTGGGGGGGTAGATTTTTTCATTTTGTGGCCTTGAACCCGGCAAACCCCTACGATTTGCATTTATACTCTTTGGGGGTCGGTTGTACGGACGATCTAACGAATCAAGTGGCAGCAGCGGCATTTTGTATTCCCAATTCCTTGGCCTGCCAGTTTTCCGAGTTCTTTTTTGAAGGTTGATTAGAGCATGTTCAAGAGAAATCGAAGGCCAGCTCGGCGTTTATATCGTTTCGAGCGATTGGAGTTGCGGACGATGCTGGCGAGCGAC
>CAILTZ010000867.1 GCA_903837255.1 uncultured Pirellula sp.
ATGAGGATCAGTGTTTCGATCTGCCCAGCATCGACATTGGCCCTGGCCAGAGCCTCTTTCGCGAAGACTTCGCCGTCAAGGACCAAATCATCGACCCAATCGGCGACCCGATCTCGTTCGATGCAACCCTCGTACTTGCCCTTTGGAAGTTCGATGATGAAGGGGACTTTTTGAGCTTGCCGCAAGCGTTCGAAGGCACGCTCCATGGTCCGTTGCAGTTGGGATGCCAGGCCGAGATTTTCGCGGGCGCTGATCCCATGCTGCTTTTCAATGATCCCTGCGAGTCGTTTGGTGGCGACGTCATGCCATCGGACCGTCCCACGGCGCCAGTCCCCGACCGAGGCGAGGGTTTCGACGCGCGTTGTGGTCGAGCGCACCACGGAGGCTTCACAGGCACTGCCGCTGAGCATGACGACCAGAATATTCTTTCGATAATCCGCGTCCCCCCGGGCTTGCGCTAGCCTAGCTTCGATTTCGCAGTGGGCCAACGCCGCTGCCAAAGGTTTATCGAGCAACTGCAGGACCTCCAGGCCAGCGATCGCACAAGCGATCTTGGTGCTGTGGCGATGCATTTGATCGTAGCATCCCGGGACGCTCACCACGGCATGCGAGGCGCTGGGGTACTTGCGCCGGGTCTGCGTCACAATCTGTCGCAAAATGCTAGCCACGAGCACTTCCGGGGGAACCCTTCGCCCCCCGAAAGGCTTCTCCAACTGGGGCAGACCGTACCAACGCTGGATACCATAGAAGATCTGTTCGGGGTGTTGAACCCGTTGGTCGGCGGCAGCCGATCCGATCCTCACGAGACCCTGATCGCTGTAGACCATGTTCCTGAGTTCATGAAGTTCACCATCGAGAGGGACTGGCTCGATTTTGAACTCGTTGTTGACATAGCTCGACCTGGAATGGATCATTCCAAGATCAATCCCAAACGGACCAAACGTCTTTCTCGATGTCGATGTTCCTTGTCCGATGCTCGTCGGTCGCTCGCGGGTCAAGCCTTCGCGGCGGTCGCTCTTGCGACTCGATATGGAAGCTCCAGGGCGTTCCAGCAACCGCAATTCGTAGAGCTTCTCGATCAAGTGGCCAGCCGATGGACAACGATCGACGACGTCTTTGGCGACCAGCCACTGGAAAACCGAATCGATTCTCAGATCCAGATCGCTGCGGAGTTCATACAGAGCCGGTGGGGCTCGACGCAACTGGGCTAGCGCCGTTTGCATCAGCTCGCCACTGAACATCGGTCGACCGATGAGCAAGTAGAATAGGGTCGCACCCAGTGAGTACAAGTCGGTTCGATGATCGACTAAATCTGGCGTGTTGATCTGTTCGGGCGACATATACTCGACCGTCCCAATCAACTGACTCTTGGTCGTATCATCCGATCTTCCTATGTCTCGCAGCACGGCCAAACCGAAATCAAGGATCTTGAGAACCCCTTGATGGGTTAGCATCAAGTTTCCGGGTTTGATGTCTCGATGGACGATACCCAAACTATGGGCGTAATCCAGTGCCACGGCGGCTTGCTCGAGTATCTTCAACGCATCGTTACCGCTCAAGGGTCCCTGGATACTCACCCGGTGGGAAAGCGATTCGCCTTGGACCAACTCCATCACCAGATAGTGAACCGTGTTGGTCCGCGTCTTATGGCACCCAGCATCGAAGGCCGTGACGATGTTCGGATGCATCAGTTTTCCCTGAGCCCGAACCTCGGCATAAAAACGTTCCACCGCGGCGGCATCCGACGACATCCGTCTGGGCAAGACCTTGACGGCAACCTCCCGATCCATGGTCCGATGGCGGGCTCGGTAGACCTGGCCCATGCCTCCTGCACCCAAGCAGTCCAAGATGACGTATTCGCCCAGGATCGGGGCCCGACGCTCGCGAGGCACGCCTGATTCTATAGAGGAACCCTGTGGGAGGTCGAATTCGAATTCCTGTGCAAGCGCCCAGGGATTTGGCGTCGGATCGTTAGGATCCAGCGGGCGCGTGACGCCAGCCGGGTCGATGCGTTCCTTGCGCTCATCGCCCTGGCTCGTCCCGGAGGACTCCGATGGAGTATCGTTGCTCATTGCCAATCCATGAAAAATAGTTCCCACAGGGCGCTGGAATCCAATCGGCTAATTCTAGTCGAATCGGCATAAACCTACCGGTTTTTTTAGGCTAAAATCCCGAATCGATGCTCACCGATCCGATCCAATCCGACAGCCCTATCAACATCCTCGAGCTCGAGCATGTCTGGGTCGTGCGCGGAACCGCCACGCTTATCCGTGACCTCTCGCTCAGGATCTCTTTGGGACAACATACCTCGATCCTAGGCCCCAACGGGTCGGGGAAATCCACGTTGCTCAAGCTTCTGACTCGGAATATGTATCCTTCGATTGTCGAAGGCCGCTGGGGTAGGATCCAGATTTTTGGACAGACTGAATGGAACGTTTGGGACCTGCGCAGCCGACTGGGGTTTGTCAGCGGGGAGATCGACCTACACTTTCACTCGGGAAGATCTGGCAGGCTGACGGCCCAGCAGACGGTTTTGACAGGTTTTTTTTCGAGCGAATTGGAACCTGATCCCGATTCGATCACCCAGCAGATGCTTCGGTCGGCTCATGATGCGATGGAGCTCATGGGTATCCTGCCCTTGGCTAACCGGACACTCGGGACGATGTCGACCGGCGAGCGTCGTCGTACGCTGCTTGCAAGAGCGATCGCCCATAGGCCCCGAGCGTTAGTGCTCGATGAACCGACGGCAGGATTGGACCTGCGGGCCCAGCGCCAGTTGCTCGAATATCTCGAAAAGATCGCCGAGCAAGATACAACGTTGATCTTGGTTACCCACCAACTCAGCGAGGTGCTCCCCTGCATCGAGCGCACTGTGCTGCTCGATCGCGGAAGCGTAGCTTGGGATGGTCGCACCGACGAAGCCTTGGAACCCGAAAGGCTCTCAGGGCTTTTTGGTTGTCCTCTTCGGGTCGAGAAAACGTCGTCTGGATACTGGCGCGTCGAGCTCGAGGCTTGAGCTTTGCACGTCTACCCGGGTAACGACTACTTGGGTAACGACTCGAGGGTTGGTGCTAACGGTTCTGTTTCAGACCGGAGTTTCCTGGGCACCTCGGGAGCCATGACCGAGGGTTGGACCATCTCGGCGGCTGGCCCGGCGGCTGGCAATGGCTCGGCAAGAGTTCCGGCGTTGCTAGGAGTCCCCACGCTCGTCGGATCAAAGGGCCCTGCGCTGACACGATCTCGAACGATCACCTCTTGGGGGTTGTCTCGAGGGGTAAAGTATCGGCCTTGTTCGTAAGCACCCGAGAGCATCGAACCGTTGAGCGGTTCCTCTGCCAGTGAGACTTGGTTGTAGTTGAGCAACGAGCCTTTCTCGCGATGGAAGTCCCGTATCGCGAGGTTGTAGTCGACCAGCGAGCGGAAGAAGGCGCTGGTGCTACTGGCCAGTTGCTGTTGGGCTTGGAGCAAGAAGTTGATATTGATCAGGCCTTTCTCGTAGCGATTGCGCAATACCTCGACTTGCAACTTGTCGGCCTCGATGCGGTTGTAGTTGATCTGCATCTGCTCGTAACTGCGAGAGATCTGGCGAGCGGCATTGCTCAAATCGTGGGAGATTCGAAGCTGTTGTTCTTTGAGTACAGCTATATCGCGAGCCAAGTTCAACTGTGCGTGTCGAACCGCCGCCGAGGCTTGTCGCAAGCCGACGTTGTAGTTCCATTCAAAACCACCTTGCCACTCTTGATAATCCCCGGTCCCTAGGCTGCCAAAGAAGTTGTCTGTCGATTCGCTTGGATTGCGAGAACCCAAGAGGTGATCCCCCAGCCCTCGGTAGCGATAGCGTGTCAGGGCATCGAATCGAGGTCGCTTGTTCAATCGAGCTGCGATGAGTTCCAGTTCACGGCGTTTGATCGTCCATTCTTGGCGTCGGACCTCGACACGTCGATTGGTAGCATCGGCAAGCGAAGCCTGCCAATCGAACATCACCTCGGCCTGGAGCGGATCGTCGATGGGTTTGAGCAATCGCCCATCGGTTGCAGGATATCCGATCATGTAGCGAAGCCGTTGTTCGAAGGCGTACAAGCCGTTGGGGCCTGAGAGAGCATCGTTGAGCTGCGAGGCGAAGAGATAGTAATTCGATCTTGCTTGGGCCTCGGCATCCGCCTCACCACCCCGATAACCAACCTTCTGAAGCTCGCGGATCCGCTGCCAGGTCCGCAACGCATTCTCGCGGCCGGAGATCTGTGCTTCCAAGGCACGATAAGCAAAATAAACTTCCCAGTACGCCGTCTCGACATCGTTGATCAAACGGATCACGCCGTTTTCAAAGTCCGCCAGCGAGATATCGGTATTGATTCTGGCGATGAGAACTCCGTTGTACTGTCCGACGACACCGCTGGGACCTGCGATGCGGTTGTAGGTGGTCCCTGCACCCTGCATCAGCGGCTGGCGATATTCGGCTTCGAGAAAGCCGCTAAAGTCGCTCTCGTACTTGCGGTTCGGCCTGTTGTTGCGGTCGTAAATAATATTGCTTCGCAAGGCAAAGGTCGCACCGGTGGCGGTGCGTTTTTGAATCTGATTGATGTTTGTGCCCAACGTTTGGTTGAACGCGAAAACACCTAACAAGTTGCCAATGTTAGGTGGCAAACCCGACGGAGAAAAGTTCTGCGGAACGTCGTTCTTCTGCCAGAACAACTGCGAGGAGACCGCTGCATCGAACGCCGATAAGGCCGCTTGCGTTCCTGATAGTGGATTCAAATCCGTCAGCGCAGGATCGATCTGAGTTGCCGAGCCCTGCGGAGCGGTGACGACTGTGCCACCGATGTTTCTGAGCACCTCGCTGTTCTGCAGCGCCATCTGGATGGCGTCCTGGAGACTCAGCTCCATCGCAGGGAGCTCTGCCGGATTCTCGATCGCAAACGGATTGAGCGTCTCGGTTATCTGCGAATCGATGCACCTCGATGGAATCGGCTCTTCGATCCGCGTGATGAAGTCCTGATAATACGAAACATTCTTCGAATCGCGCCAGGTGTGGAAGCGGTCCACGGGATGGCAACC
>CAILTZ010000868.1 GCA_903837255.1 uncultured Pirellula sp.
ACGGCGATCTGCTTGGCAAGCGTCTCGCCTGCTATCAACTCGCTGTTGGCTTGCAACGCCTCGGCCAACTGTGCACTGGTGGTCATGATCGATACCCCAATGCGGTCGGTATAATTGCACTGCCGTCGCTTGCGAAAATCCTGGATCAAACGAATCGCATCCTTGGCGATCCCGTCGCGAATCAGTTCCGGGGTCAGCTCTGTATTGAGCGCCACGACACATGACTTGCCCTGTGCCGCTGCCCAGCCCTCTTTGGCACTGAGTCGGACTTGGATGTCCTGGTCATCAAGCTCCAAATCTTTGCCCTCGATCGAAAGCACAATCTTGCCTGTACGGCTCATCTGGTCCATGAGCTCCGCTCCGCTTGCCGACCCAAGCATCGACTTGAGCTTGGGCAAAAGCGGCCCTACGCGAGGTCCTAACTTGCGAAAATTAGGCTGCACCGAATAGGTCACAAAAGGACTCGAACCGCTGGTGTAGTGGATTTCTTTGACGTTGAGCTCATCGCGGACGATGTCGTCGTGACTTCGTAACCAATCGATGTGCGAGTCGTCTGCCAGTGTCACCTCGACCCTCGAGAGGGGCTGTCGCACCTTGAGCTTCGAATCCATCCGAGCCGATCGGCCTAGCGATGCGATCTGACGCAGCAAACCCATCCGCTCGTTGAGAACCGTGTCGCTTTGTGAAAAGTCGCCCGTTGGGTAATCGCAAAGATGTACGCTCTGGCGTACCCCAGACAAACCACTCGAGAGATGCCCCCAGAGCGACTCGGCTAAAAACGGTGTGAAGGGTGCGATAAGCTTGCTGGTCACCACCAAACACTCATAGAGGGTCCAATAGGCATCGAGCTTGTCCCGATCCTGCTTGTCCGATGACCAGTACCGAGAGCGACTGCGTCGCACGTACCAATTGCTCAGGGCATCGACAAATGCGTGGAGGGACTCGCAAGCCCCATAGCTATCGTAGCGGTCCATCTTTTCGACCGCATCGCGACAGGTCGTACCGAGTTCACTGAGGATCCAGCGATCCAGTTCGCTTCGCTCACTGATCGGGCGATACGTCTTGGCCTTGGCCAGCTCAGATGCATCCAATTGATCCAGCGCTGCGTCGATCTCCGAGGGGCCGGCAAACCCGTCGATCTCTGCATAGATCGTAAAGAAACTAAAGACGTTCCAAAGCCGAAGAATGAACTCGGGAATGCTGTCGCGAATGGCTCGCTCGGAATACAGAATCGAGTTCCAAGGAGCTTGGTTGGCAAACAGATACCAACGCAGCGCATCGGCCCCATAGCGATCAAAAATCTCCTGAGGACTGCGGTAATTCCGCAGCTGCTTGCTCATCTTGCCCGACTTCTGAACAAAGTCCGAACCCAGTGCACCGCGAGCGTCTTCCTCGGTCAGGAAACGCTGCTTGCCATCCTTGCTCTCGTACCACTCGGCGAGCATCAAACCAAGAACGATGCAGTTCTTGAAAGGATGCGGATACTCCGTGACCTCTTGCATCCCGGCAGCCTGAACGCCGCTTGCCTGCACACCGCTTGCCTGGACTGGCGAGGTCTGTCCTGGATGTCGACCGAAGAGCATGGTGCTAATGGCCAGCTGCGAATAGAACCATCCGCGCGTCTGATCGATGGCTTCGCTGATAAAGTCCGCTGGGAACTGAGATTCGAATTGCTCTTTGCCGGTGTGAGGGTATCCCCACTGAGCAAAAGGCATCGCTCCGCTGTCGTACCAGCAGTCGATGACCTCGGTGACTCTTTCCATTCGAGCGCCAGGCGAATAAGGTGAGTCGTAACTAACCGCATCGATGTAGGGTTTGTGGACCTTGAGATCCTCTGCAAGCTCGGGGTTGGCCGCCTTGGCCGTGGCCCACACCTCGGTCCCTTGCAACCCCGGCTTAGCAAGCAACTCTTCGTACGAACCGATCGACTCCATCTTGCCAGTCGATTGGCAGACCCAGACCGGCAGAGGAGTTCCCCAGTAGCGTTCGCGGGACAAAGCCCAATCGACGTTGGATTCTAGGAAATTGCCAAAACGCCCAGGTCCGATATGCTCGGGCAACCATCCTATTTTGGAGTTGTTCTCCAGCATCGCATCGCGGAAGGCGGTCGTGCGGATGAACCAACTTTCGCGAGGGTATTGAATGAGAGGGTCTTGGCTTGCCCGCCAGCAGAACGGGTAGTCGTGAACATACTGCTCTTGATGCCATAGCAACCCGCGTTCGCGCAAGGATCGGCTGATCGGCCGGTCGGCATCCTTGACCCAAACACCCTGGTAATCGGGGGCCTCCGAGGTGAACTTGCCATCGGGCCCGACGGCACAGATAAGTCCCGGAGCTTGGCCCTGGGCAAACAAACCTTTCTGAGCGATCAGAACCTCATAGTCGACTTCGCCAAAGGCAGGTGCCAAGTGCACGATACCTGTTCCAGAATCGATGGTAACAAAGTCTGCATGAACCACACGCCACTGGGTGTGCTGCTGGCCACCGGCAACCAAATTGCCAACACTTGCACCGAGTTTTGAATAGTAGTAATCAAAAGGAGGCACATAGCGAAGACCGACCAGCTCGCTTCCTGCAACGGTCTTGACCACCGTCAGCTCACGCTTGATCTTTTCGCCCAAACTCTTGACCAGATCGGCAGCCACGATGAGCGTGTCCTTGGACTCCGGGTCGGTGCAGAATGCGTACTGGATGCCTTCGTGGACAGCGGCAAATTGATTCGAGGGGAGAGTCCAGGGTGTGGTGGTCCAGACGACCAGCGAGGTATTGGGCTGATCGACCAGTGGGAATCGCACATAGACGCTCGGGTCTGCGACTTCCCGATAACCTTGTCCGACCTCGCCTGCACTCAGCGCCGTGCCACCTTGAGCCCACCACCAAACGATCTTATGCCCTCGGTAGAGCAGACCTCGGTCGAAGAGATTTTTCAGCGACCACCAAACGCTTTCGACATAGCTTTGATGGTAGGTCACATAAGCTTCCGAGAGATCGATCCAAAAGCCGAGCCTCTCGGTGACTCGTTCCCATTCCTGCATGTAGCGCCAGACGCTCTGTTGGCATTTTGCGATGAACGGTTCGACACCGAATTTTTCGATCTCTTCTTTGGAATGGATCCCGAGCTCTTTGCAGACCTCGACTTCCACTGGCAGGCCGTGGGTATCCCAGCCAGCCTTGCGATTGCACCAGTAGCCTCGCATAGTGCGGTAGCGAGGGAAGAGGTCTTTGATGGCGCGGGTAAGGCAGTGGCCGGGGTGGGGCAGACCGTTGGCCGTCGGTGGCCCTTCATAGAATACAAACGGTTTCGATCCCTGCCTTAGCAACAACGACTTTTTATAAATGTCGTTGTCTTTCCAGAACTTGAGAATCGATTCTTCTTGCTTGGGGAACTTGACGTCGGTCTTTACAGCTCGAAACATCGATTACTCACCGTCGGGGAACTCGATTGGGTTGCCGGCTTCGTCCACATCGTTGTCGATATCTTCAGCGTCGGGGTGACCTTCGAGCATCCCATCGTCAGCTGGCTCGATTTGGTACTCGTCTTCGAGTTCCTCCTCAAAGTCGTCGTCGAAGTCGTCGTCGAAATCCTCTTCGTCGAAATCATCAAAAGGATCCGGTTCGTCGTCTTCTCGCTCGGGAGTGGCTTCCTCGGGAAGATCATCCTCTTCGGTATCGTCATCATCGCCCCAGGAAGCTCGAACCACAGGACGCTTGGGCAACGGATCGGCCGAGGAGGTTTTCAGGGCCGCTTCGAACCAATCATCTAAACCAGCCAAATCCGGGCCAGCCAGTTCCGGGGTGCGCAAGTCCGCTTCTCGTTGGTCAAGCGTCTGGTTCATGAAGACAGAGTCCGAAGATTTTGAGTGGAAAGGTATCGGGCCAGAACAGAGGTTCCAGGCCGGAAAATAGTAGGTTGGCGACAAGTCGCCTGCCTGTCAACCGCCGATAGGCTTTCGGAGGAGAAACTGGAATCCAAGAAAATAATCCCAAGTGGACAAGATTTCGAAAACCTGTGCGAAATGCTTCCTAGGCTCGCGTTTTTGCGATGCAACGATTTGTACGGTTTTCCACAGTAGGGGTTATTGCAATGTTCAAGAAAATTTTGCTCGGTTCGGCGTTGACAGCTGCCGCAGGGGGCCTCCTGTTGGGGACCTCGGCTTATAGCTATCTCAAAACGGGAGTCCACTCCCTGCGTGACTCGGTCAAGGATCAGATCCCCATCGAGGTCGAGATCAAGCGGGCTCGGGAGCTCATTGGGGACCTGAAGCCTGAGATTGCAAACAATCTCAAGCATATCGCTCGCGAAGAGGTCGATGTGGCCAAATTGCAGCGAGAAGTTTCTGCGAAACAAGCTTCGGTGACCAGGTCCAAGGATGCGATTCTCAAACTCAAGGACGATCTCCAAAGCGGCGTTCGCTATGTGACTTACCAAGGAAAGAAGTACAGCATCGACCAAGTCCGCCAGGACTTGGCCGACCGGTTCAAGCATCATCAAACGCTCGAGGCAACCTCGGAAAAGCTTGCGAAAATCCTCGATGCTCGCGAGCGAAATCTCGTGGCCGCTCGACGCAAGCTCGACGAGATGCTCGCTGCCAAGCGGGAACTGGAAGTCCAAGTCGAGAACTTGCAAGCTCGATTGACGATGGTCGAAGTCGCGCAAGCTGGTAGCCAGTTCGCCGTCGATGACGGAGCGATCGGGCAAGTTCGCCAAGCTCTCGATGAGATCGCCACCCGAATCGATGTGGCTGAGAAACTCGCCAGCGGCATGGACGCTATCGGCTCGGTCCCCGTCGAACCGTCGGTCCAATCCGAAGACCTCGTTGAACGAATCTCCGAATACTTCCAGGACGATGCCTCGGGTGCCAAGACCTCTTCGGAGGTCGAACACTTGGCAGATCTTCCCCTGTAAGCATGCCCGATTGATGCATGCCCGATTGCTGCATGCCCGAGAATTCGACCTGAGTTTTCACTGTATCCCTAGACGGATCGACCGATTCGTTTCATCATGAACCGAATATTCTTGTTCCAAAAACCATCCCCAGTGCGTCCGATGCCCAAACCCAAGATACTCTGGATCGACGGTGTCGGAAGCTATGCGATGTGCGACTCAGATGAAGTCTCGGTTGGACAAGCTTATCCGGGGAACGATGTCGATCTGGCGATCCGTGGGGATATCAGCCGAAAAGCCTGCATCATCCGGCGCAAAGGTGAAGATCATTTGATCCAACCTTTTCAGACCATCAGCATCGACGGTCAAAACTTAGAACGACCAGCGCTATTGCGATCGGGTTGCATCCTCAAGATCGGCGATCGAGTGGAGCTGCGCTACACGCGGCCAACGCTCCTAAGTGGCACGGCGCGGTTGGAGTTGGTTTCGAGCCATCGATGGCAGGGGGTCCTAAGTGCCGCGATTCTGCTCGGCGACTCGCTCATCATCGGCCCGGACCCTCAGTCGCACGTGATCTGCCAAGCCCCTCGAGGGATCGACTGGCAAGGTCGGTTCCTGTGGTTTCGGCAAGCCGACGGGTGGATGTGCAAAGGGGTCGACTGCCCAGGATTGGCCGTCGGAGAAAATCCAGTTAGCGCCCCATTTAAGCTGGAAACTGGCCTAAGAGTCCAATCGGATGTGGCCAGTTGGACCCTCACGGACCTTTAAAAGTCCAAGTTCCCGAGTTGTTTTGCCGAGTAGTCGGGCCTTGAAGTGGCCTCGGCACTCGACACCCTGGCCCAATCGACCAAAATGATGTTCACCAAAAAACTTTTCCGCCCATCGAGCCCTTTGACTATCAAACCGGTAATGGAACGCCAAGGTGCTGCGATGAAATTTCAATATGGAAACGGAGAGAGCCCCCTGGAAGGGTATGTCATCCGTCGCGGCGTGGGCATCGGGGGCTTCGGCGAAGTTTATTTCGCCGAAAGCGATTCAGGCAAAGAAGTCGCACTCAAGCGTATCCAGAAGAATCTCGACGTCGAAATGCGCGGTGTGCGCCACTGCTTGAACCTTCGGCACTCCAACCTGGTAGCTATCTACGACATCCGCTACGACGACGACCAGCAAGGCTGGATCGTCATGGAGTTCATCGAAGGCGAATCGCTCCGCGATCATCTAGATCGCAGCACCGATCCGGCCGCCGGCCCAATTCACTCCTTCGAGCAAGGCAAAGCAGAGCGAGTACTGCCAGTCTTTGCCCAAATCGTCGCCGGGATGACTTATCTGCATGATCAAGGAATCGTGCACCGTGATTTAAAGCCTGCGAATATTTTCCTCGAAAAGGGCTTGGCCAAAATCGGCGACTACGGGCTCTCGAAGTACATCAGCGCTTCGCGTCGCGCTGGCCAAACCGAAAGCGTCGGAACCTTTCACTACATGGCCCCGGAGATCGGCAAGGGGGAATACGGCAAGGAGATTGACGTCTATTCGATGGGGATCATCCTCTACGAAATGCTCACCGGCACGGTCCCCTTCGATGGAGAGAGCACCCAAGAAATCTTGCTCAAACACCTGACGGCCGATCCGGATCTTTCGATGCTCCCCTCGGGCTTGGACCACGTGATCGGCAAGTGCCTAGCCAAAAACCCCGCGGCGCGATACCGCGATGGTCGCGATTTGCTTCACGATCTTGGTTATGAATTGACGGCAGCGGGTTTCGTCGCGCCTCGTTTTGCGAATAATAAGGCTTCGGGAACTTCGTCCTTCAAGGGATCCAATGGATCGGCACAAGCCTCAGCCCGCAAACCTCTATCGTCATCAGAGCGCATCAATGCTTTTTTTTCAATAGGGATCGATGGCCATCGCGCCATGCTCGAACGAGAACCGATCTATCAGCAACTCCGAGCCGTGTGGAGGAACGTAACCAAGC
>CAILTZ010000869.1 GCA_903837255.1 uncultured Pirellula sp.
CACATGGAACTATGGACTCGGGAGAACCGCTGTCTTTACCACCGATGCAGGAAAACGCTGGGCCAACGATTGGGTCGGTTCTCCCTACTACGAACAGTTCTTCTCCCAATTGGTCCGCTGGACCATGCGTCCACAAAACGATGATGGAAAATACAACATCGCAACCCAGGTCAAGGACGGTAGAGTTCAGGTCATCGTCAACGCAAAAGACAAAGAGGATAACTTTCTGAACTTTCTCGATATGAATGCCACGGCCACCGGTCCAGATCTGGTCCCCTTGACCGTATCTTTGCGACAACAAGCACCCGGACGCTACGTGGGAGAATTCGTACCCGATGGCACGGGCAGCTACATGCTGAGCATCGTCCCAGGTGTTGGGAGACAAGTTTTGACAACGGGTGTGAACATGCCCTTCTCTGACGAGTATCGAATACGACAAGCCAACATGAGACTCATCGAGCAACTCGCTCAAAGCAAACCAGAAGGGGGCCTGGCCGGCAAAGTGCTCCCGGACCTCAAAGATTCCGAGATGGAGTCGCTACTGGGGTTTGATACCTACCGGCCTGGTGTACCTTCCGCCAGATCGCTCAAGGATATCTGGCCACTGGCTGTACTTTTGGGCGCCAGCCTGTTCTTCGCTGACGTCTTCATTCGACGTGTCGCCGTTGACTTTGGATGGCCTCTACGCAAACTGGCTTCACTAATCACACGCCGTAAAACGAGCGAAGAGGATCAAGCCAGACAAAAGAGCCTCGAAAGGCTCCGCACAAGCAAATCGCGAGTCTCGAGCGATTTGGAAAAGCAGCGAGCCGCAACCTCGATGGAGCTGCCTGAACCAGACGCATCGCCGACATCCGGCAAATCCTCGAATGCAGAGGCGTTTGGAACCAGCGATTCTCGTCAGGTCAGCAACCAAGCTGCCGACGCCAAAGCCAAATCCACAAACGACCCGGATGCCGATAACTACACGGCGCGTTTGCTGGAAGCGAAACGTAAGGCCAAGAAAAACAACAACAACAACTGACTACCTTGAAAAAAGCCCTTCTTAAAGAAAGCCCAACTTCATGAGCAATGTCGCTGAATCGATGCAAGAGCAAGCCCAGCAGTTCCGCGATCGCTTTGCTTCCGTTCGGGAACAAATTGGACGCGTGATTGTCGGTCACGATGAAATCGTTAACGGTGTCCTGACGGCGATGTTTGTCGGTGGTCACTGCCTGCTCGAAGGTGTCCCGGGGCTCGGTAAAACGATGCTTTCGAACCCTCGCCGAGACATTGTCACTAGACTTTAACCGTATCCAATTCACCCCCGACCTGATGCCCTCCGACATCCTCGGCACCAACATGATTGTCGAAGAAGAAGGGAAACGACGGTTCGAATTTCAAAAAGGACCTATCTTCACTCAGATCTGCTTGGCAGACGAAATCAATCGAGCAACGCCAAAAACTCAATCGGCGATGCTCGAAACCATGCAGGAAGGTACTGTCACCGTTGCCGGAACACGCTATGAGTTGAAGAAACCCTTCTTTGTGCTAGCCACCCAAAACCCGATCGAACAAGAAGGAACGTACCCACTTCCCGAAGCCCAACTCGACCGATTTCTATTTAAGCTTGTTGTCGGTTACTCCAATCGCGATGAGCTTAACACCATCATCGATCGCACGACACGGAGCGTCAATGTTCGGCCAGAAAAAGTCATGGACGGCCAGGAAATCGTCCAATGGCAAGGCCTGGTCAGGCAAGTGGTCCTGGCCAAACACGTCCAAGACTATGTGGCTCGTTTGATCCTGGCGACTCACCCCGGCGGGACGCTTGCACCCGATATCACCAACCAATACATCCGATGGGGCGCAAGCCCACGGGGTGCACAGACCATCGCTCTAGCCTCGAAGGTCCGTGCACTGCTCGACGGCCGTTACAACGTGAGCTTCGAGGATGTCCGACGCGTCTATCTCCCGGCGCTCAGGCACCGAGTACTCTTGAATTTCGAAGCCCAAGCCGAGGGGATCGAGGTCGATCGTGTGCTGCTGGATATCCTCGAAAAGGTCAACGAGAAAGCTGATGATGTTTAAGGTAAAACCGATCAAAGTCGCTTGGTTGGGTTGTGTTGTGCTCCTGCTCGTATCGGGTTCAACAGGTACGTCGCACACCGCAGCGCAGGATAGCTTCCGCAGAGACCAGATCGACGCGGGAATCACTAAGGCGATTCAGTACCTGGTCTCACAACAAAAACCAAACGGCTCGATCACCGATCGCGGACATGAAAACGCCATGACCGCTCTTGCCATCATGGCCATGGCGGCTGTCGGGAATCAGCCATCGGATGCTACCCCTGAGGGGATCGCCATGACGCGAGGACTGAGGTTCTTGCTGGGCGAAGGCCGACAAGACAAGTCCGGGTATTTCGGAGCCGCCGACGGCTCTCGAATGTATGGACACGGTATCGTAACCTTGATGCTCACGGAAATGATCGGGATGGGGGTGGATCCCGAAATGGACAAACAACTCCATGAGTCCTGTCAGAAGGCAATCGATCTGATCGTTCGAAGCCAGCGGATCAAAAAGGGTGCAAATGCTCGTGGAGGCTGGCGCTATACCCCAGATGCCGGTGATAGCGATCTGTCGGTCTCGGTCTGGCAGCTAATGGCACTGCGAAGCGCAAAAAACGATGGCCTCGACGTCGCTGCCGCAACCATCGATGACGCCATCGGCTACCTCAAAAGATCCTTCACCTCTCCGGTTGACTCTCAAGGGACTCCCAAGGATCCCAAAGCCGGTTTCTCGTATGAACCCAATGGCGGAGGCCCATCCTTTGCGATGACTGCAGCAGGCCTGCTGGCAATGCAGGTTTGCGGGCAATACGAATCGCCCTTAGTGGCCGGCTCGGCCGATTGGCTATTGGATCATCCACCAAAATGGAACGAGCGATTCATTTTGTATGGTCTGTATTACTTTGCCCAAGGCATGCACCAACGTGGTGGCTCGCATGCCGAAAGGGCTGCAAGTATCGTTTCGGAAACGCTGCTTACAAAACAGAAAGACAATGGAGCCTGGGAATCCTCCTCAGGCGAAGAACAGAACGCCGGATCGGTCTATTGCACCGCCATGGCAGTGCTGAGCTTGTCTGTGAAATACCACTATCTGCCGATCTACCAACGGTAGCGCTTTCCCCATCGGGCGTTCTATATTCGGGCGTTCAATAATCGAGCAAACTAGCTATACTGTGGTCCCACGGGCCCTGAAAGCTAGGCCCCTTTTTCAATCGATCATTCCAGCACTCCACTCGACCGACACAAGGTTCAATGCAATGCCGTCTTCCTATCCTATGGCCAGTAAAAACAATCGATTCGCTTGGTTCAAAAACAACCTTCTGGCTGGCTTGCTCGCCGTAACAACCCTGCCGCTTGCCTCCTATGCCGAGGATGGTGATTGGGCTCAATGGCGCGGCCCAGGTCGCGATGGAATCGCAGGAAAGCAAAATCTGCTCCAGTCCTGGCCAGAAGGTGGCCCAAAGTTGGCCTGGAAATACGAAGCAGCCGGAGTGGGATTCTCCTCGAGCGCTATCAGCAATGGCAAACTCTACACCATCGGTCAACGAGGCGAGGATTCTGTCGCCATCTGCTTGGACGCAGCCTCCGGTAAAGAGCTCTGGGTTCAGCGAATCGACCGCGGTACGAAATCCGACGATTACCTGACCGGCTGGGGCGGAGGACCTCGCAGCACCCCAACCATCGACGGCGATCTGGCTTATTTTCTCAGCGACCTCGGTGAATTGGCTTGTTTGAAAACTTCTGATGGTTCCAAGGTGTGGAGCAAGAACCTAATTAAGGATTTTGGTGGTGGCGTTCCCCAATGGGGATGCAGTGAGTCGGTCCTGATCGATGGCGATAAACTGGTTTGTACCCCAGGCGGAAAATCGTTCTTGGTCGGACTGAACAAAAAGACCGGCGAGAAAGTCTATGAATCCAAAGGGTTCGAAGACGGCGCTCAGTACGTTTCGATCATGAAAGCCTCCGTCGGCGGGATCCCCATCTATGTCACTGCCTCCAAGTCAGGGCTGGTCGCTTTCCACGCTCAGACCGGTGAGCATCAGTTCACTAGCCCAACGACCGGCAACAAAACTGCCGTCATTCCTACGCCAATCATTGTCGGCGATCAGATCTATCACTCCTCGGCCTACAAGGCTGGTAACTCCCTCGTGAAGCTTTCCGCCGAGAGCGGTAAGGTCAAGATGGAGGAGGTTTATCACTTGGACAAAGAGAGCATGGAAAACCACCATGGTGGCTATGTGCTACACGAAGGTACCATCTACGGCTTCACCAATGCGCTCAGGGGAGTTTGGGTTGCTCAGGACCTTAAGACCGGAAACATTCTTTGGAACCACAAGACCGGCAAGGCGAGGTCGGGTTCAATCGCTTTCGCCGACGGAATGCTCTATTGCTACGACGACTCCGAAGGCATTTGCTACCTAGCCGCTCCCTCACGCGAGGGTTGGCAGGAAAAGGGTTCGGTCAAGCTTCCTAAGGAATGGTCTGGAGACCGTCAACGTGGAGCCATCTGGGCCCACCCCGTGGTGGCCGGCCAGAAACTCTTCATCCGCGATCAAGATTTGATCTACGCTTTTGATATCGCAAGGTAATCGCCCCCAAGCGATAGCTACTAGGACAACCCGCGCTCTTGATTCGAACAAACCACGGCGAATCAGAAGAATGGTTTGTCCTTACTTCGGGCGGGTGACTTCAGAAGCCCTTCGCAAGTGCGCAAATCGTCCTTGGTCGTAATCTTGATGTTGCTCTCCGGGCCCTCGACAATCCGGATCGGAATCCCAAGTTTCTCGATCACCTGAGCGTCGTCGGTCGGTTTACCTGATACGGATGCGTATCCGCGTTTGAGATCTTCGGTCCGGAAAATCTGAGGTGTCTGAGCTTGCCACAAGCCTTCGCGCGAAACGGTTTCCAGAATCTTGTTGGTTGACGAATCGACTCGCTTAACCGTTGCTCGAATCGGTGATGCAAGAATCGCTGCTCCATGCTTGCTGGCTTCCTCGATCACCTGGTTGAGGCTTTGGCGGGACAAGCAAGGACGTGCTGCGTCGTGGATGGCCACAAGCGAGATTCCGGGGCGGATCCGCTCGAGCGCGTTGCGGACGCTGTCGCTGCGCTCTGCCCCGCCGATGACCACTTCCACACAGAAGAGAGTTAGATTTCCCGAAAATTTCTCCTGAACCATCCCCTTATCCTCTGCGGCGATGGTCATGATGATCTGCGCGACCCGAGGGTGGTCGGCAAATAGCTGGGCACTGTACTGCCAAACGGGCTTACCGTGGACCGACGCGTAGACTTTCTTTTGATAAGGATCGTTGAACCGAGAGCTGCTACCTGCTGCAGCCAAGATCACCGCGACATCTTTCATCAGGAAATACTCCGTTTGCTGAGCTGTGTCATTCGCTACTTCTTATTTCGATTCGGTTTTGTTTTCTGGTGCAGCGTTACGCGGCATGAAACCGTACAAGAAGCACAGGAGCATCGTCAGCCAAAAAGCTATGCATTCCGGGCGGCGCAGGTCGTGGAAGTCCAGCAGGTGCGGAACATGCTCAATTCCATCGATATGCTGCTCGGCAGCACGCCCCAAGAACCAGGAAGTATCAAGCCATTGCAGATAACTTGCGGTCCAATCACGTCGCTGATTTTCAAATGCTGCAAACGCATCTTGCCATGTCCCCAAGATTTTCCAGCCGCGGTAACTCCAATCGCTATTGAAAGCCCAGTCAGCAAGTAACTTGATACCGATGATGATCACTAACAAATACGCGGATATCTCGAACCGAGGGTATTTTTCAAGCAACCTCACAAAGACCGACGCTGCAAAACGCATCAGGATCACGCCCAGGATCCCACCCGTAACGACAACCCAAAGCTTATTCCTTTCCGAACCCGCCAGTGCTATCGCTGCGAGAATAGAGTCAACAGCAAAGGCTATGTCGGTCAATTCGATCACCGCGACGGTTTTCCAGAATTTCCAGTTGTTATGCGATGGAACGTCGCAAACGGCGTCCTCCGATGGTACGGCATTCCGGTTAACGATCGTTTCCTCGGTAACTAAACTAGCAGCGATCGGTACACGTTGCTCAATCTCGGAATTCAACCGATCCCCGCTCAGCTCCTCTCGGGTGTAGGCGTCGACAAGCCCAGGCTGGCCCTCCTTGTCCATAACCACTAATTCCTCCTCCTTGTCGTCCCAAAACAGGTGTTTCACCGCTATGTAGACCAAGTAGGCGCCTCCGAGGAATTTGACAATCGTCCATTGGAGCAAATAGGCAGAAAGGCAGATGGCGATAACGCGAAACACAAAAGCACCCACAAGTCCATACGACAGTGCTTTGGACCGCTGTTGCTTGGGCAACCTCTTGACGAGCATGCCCAAAACCAAGGCGTTGTCGATCGACAAGAGGCCTTCGAGCAAGATCAGCAGCCCGATAACCAGCAAATCGGAGCTTTCGACACTCTGCCCCAAAATGTTCACGGCCAAGGGACAATTGGAAAAAATATCGATCATTTATCAGTTTTTCCGTTCAATGACGGCTTTAAGCGGTAAGTGGGATGGGCTTGCCAAAGGATACATTAGGATATCCGTTTCGAAGCCCAAGATAACCCTAGGGGTGACAAAATGGATCGGGCTAAAGGGATCTGTAGTATCACTGGAAACTTCGCGTTTCATTGATAAACTGGAGTACTCCTGAGGACGGCAACAGCCGACCTCGTTTTCCTTGAATTCAATGGATCTACGGCATGGCCGAAAACGAAGACCACGAGTCCCCTAGCTCAGCCACAAACACAGGGGCCCAATTTCCTCCAAAAATCGGCGCTGCCGGCCCTCTGAATCTCGAAGCAATTCGCAGATCCCGTTTGGCCCAAGAGCAAGCGAGCCAACAATCGGGAGGTAAAAGCAACAAGGATGCTCGTCGTCAAAAAGGACCTCCGGGTCCCAGAAACGATCTTGCCGGCCAACCTGTCGTACCCTCCTCAGCCGAATCGGTCCCCAAGAGTGACCTCAGAGGACTCCAAGGCCAGGCGCTTGCAAATGTCGATCCCAGTGGTGCACTAGCCTCTCCGGTCAAAATCGATGCCGAAGCCATGCCAGAAAGATACCGATCCAACAGTGATTCGGTCCCGATGGCCGCAAAGGTCCCGGTTCCTAGCTCGCGACGCAAGGACCATCAGGAGGATTCCGAACTGGACCAAGCCCTCGAACGGCGCTTCCGAAGAGTCTAGACAGTTCTGCATGCATGGCCCACGTTCTCTTGGAGCGAATTTTCGCCCGAAATCAAATTTGGG
>CAILTZ010000870.1 GCA_903837255.1 uncultured Pirellula sp.
ACCAGCACGCAACCCAGGAATATGTATCCGAACATGTGCTGGCTGAGTTCAAAGTTCCCAAAGAGCTTTGATTCGATCTTAAAGTGATCGGCGACCGACGGGGGTAAATGGATCGGTAAAGCGATGAAGGCAATTCCAGCCAGTAAGAATAAACCCAACCAAAAGGTGACCGATAAGATCGATACCAATCCAATAATCTCAAGGGTGCTAAAACCCCACTTCGAGTACATCCGATATCGGGCCGCATTGCCTCCGAAGAGCCAGCCCAAGACGTTTCCCGATGCATAACCGACGATCGCCCCGGCCATCATTCTCGGGAAGGATAGCCGTTTCCTCATGAACCGAATCGCGATCCAGTCATAGCCAGTCAAAATCAAATAGTTGATCGCTGTGAGAACCAACGCCCCGAGGATATGGATCGTCGGCAGATTATCAAACCCCAACCGGACTTCTTCCCATGTCACCCCCTTGAGCTTCTTGGAGACAAACCAAATGGCCACAACCATCACCACGAGCACCGCAGTGAACTTGAAGGCATCGCCAAAACGACCTAGGATCGGACCCGCCAAGTTCCCATCCCCAGGGACCACAGTGGGTGTGTAGGGGGATTGGCTGTAGGGATCCGGTTCGGACTGCTTAGGGGACGTCATGGAATCTCATGGAGGAAAATACTAAATCGTCGCGTCTTTTAGTATACCCATGGATTCCTCTCTCGCCGAGTCTTACCGTGCTTTTCCTTGCACTCGGCTCTTAGCCAACCTCGCAAACCTCTGAGGATCTCAGGAAAGATCCTAGAAAGATCCTCTGCTGATCGGGCAAAATGGCGAGTCTAGGAAGTTTTTCTCTGTCGAATCGAAAAGACCGGCTTTTCTCACTCTAGGGTCCGATACCGCTTGTAGCGTGATCGTTTCCCCCCCAATTTAGCCCAGCTTTACGCAGGGTGGGGCCCCTTTTTGTGAGGCTTCTATGCACCAATTTCAACCAATCGCCAAGTGGTTTGCATCCCTGAACTTGCTAGCAGCCTTGGCCATTCCGACCTTTGCTCAGTCACGTGGCGATATCGTCGTGCCTGGCACCGGTGTTCAGCTCAACCAAGTCGGCGATGACTTCGAAGATGAATCCTGGGACTTTATTCCAAACAATCCAAAAAGCACCGAAGACATTGACGAGAACCAGCGCCAACCGATGGGCAAGTCGACCAACGGTCGCTGGTACGAAGGTGCCAAACGAGGGCACCCGGATGTCGTCAAGCGAGTCCCGACCCCTCCCGGTGGACTGCCTGGTAGTCAAGGCTCGATGCTGATGAAGTCCCTTTACACAGGGATACCCAACCGTCCGAGCAACAAAATGCACCAAGACGACTTTATCTGCAACGTTCAATATCGACTCGGTGGCACTCTAAAAGTTTCCCAGTCGCCGAACATCACCACACGCGTATTCATTCCACCCTTGGAAGAGTGGGAGAAACGAAATGGGCCTCACTTTGCCTTCCGCGCTGCTGTGGAAACGACCGTGATCGAAAACAAAACCAAATTCCTTTTCTCTAGCAAATCGGAAAAGGATGAGGTCTACTGGCCTGGCTTGTTCATCCTCAGAGGTACCAAACAAGTCGACGGCAAGAATGTCCCTTACGCTTACTTCCGTGTGCGAGCCGACCGCAATGGTGGTGACTTCCTCGGGCCTGAGATCCCAGAGACCGGATGGTGGACCCTGGGCTTGTCGTTCACACCCGACGGACTGGTCCATTACTTTGCCCGACCGGGAGTCGAAGAGCTCCGTCGCCAAGACTACATCGCTACCTCGATGCCCTACGGGTACAGATGCGAAGAACTCCGCTCGTTCTTCTATAACGTAGTCAATGGAGACAACGGGCGAGATTGGACCACCGACTGGGTCGTCGATGATCCAAAGCTATACATCATTCAGTCCACTCGGATGGCCAAAAAGTAGCGCACTACTTTTTGTAGGACTCCTCGAAGAGCTTCTGCTGTGCCGCAACGCCACCGAGCTCAGCCTGGACCTGTTGCAACCGGCCGACGACCGCATCGAGCGCCTGCTGATGCGGTGCCATTTCCTTGGCTATATTGTTTTTGGCTTCTTGTGTTGCAGCCATCACCGCCTGCAAGTCAGCAAGCTGCTTTTCTAGCTGAGCGATCGTCGCCTGGGTCTGGTCCATCTTGGACTTCACAGCGGCCAAGTTGTTTTGGATTGGCTGAGCTTCGGCGCTGACCTGAGCGATGGCTTGCTCGAGTGCGGTTTTCTTGACGGCAAACTCGTTGGCCAACCCATTGAATCGAACGAGCTCTTGTTCGAGGGTGGCGATTTCGGCTCCGAGTCCATTGGCCGCTGCGTTGGCTCCATCGGCCTTGGCTTGCGCTGCGGCTTGCTTGTCGGTGTTGACCTTGAGCTCGGCCACCAACTCCTCCATCCGCTTGTCGGCAGCCGCTTTGGTCGTGTTGAGCTCGGCAAGCTTGTTGATCGCATCGGTGTACTCTTTGCTCTTGGCGACATTGGCAGCCGATAAATCGACGATCTCTTTGTCGAATTGAGCCTTTTGCGCATTGAAGGCATTGAGCTCATTGGTCAATTGGGTCAATGCGGCATTCTTGGCCTCAACTACTTTGCCCGCTTCGGCAATCTGATTGTCCAATGCAGCCGGATCGGGGACTTGGCCTTCTTTCTGTTT
This sequence comes from uncultured Pirellula sp., assembly GCA_903837255.1. Taxonomy (GTDB): domain Bacteria; phylum Planctomycetota; class Planctomycetia; order Pirellulales; family Pirellulaceae; genus JBKCUI01. The sequence goes on from CAILTZ010000870.1 coordinate 2,687, forward strand.
TTGGAGAGCTGCCAAGGCATCATCGGCTTGCTTTTTCTCTGCGGTTGCCTGGGTTACTTGAGCGGTCTTGGCCGCAATCGCTTCGGCGGTCTTTGCAACCTCCGCCTGCTTGGCTGGTATCTGAGTCGCATACATATCGACCGTGGCCTTGAGCTGATTCGAGACGTTTGTCATCTCGGTGATCTGCGCGACATAGGTGGCGATCAGATTTTGATGATCGGTGTTGGCCTTTTGAACCACGGCGGTTTGAGCGGCCTGTTGGGTGAGCTCCGCCAGGGCTGCTTGTGCTGCCGCAGCGAGCTGTCCGTGTCGCTCCTTGCTCGCCGCAATGGACATCTCGAGGGTTACCGGATTGGCCGCCAACCTCTTTTCGTCCTTTGGATCGGCTCGTAACCAAACCCGAACATTGCCCAGCCAATCCCCAGAGATTACATGCTGAGAGTCCACGGTGATCGCGACTTCTTGACCGGCCTCTTCCAATGCCGGCATCTCGCCTGCGGCATTACCGGCTGCATCCCAGATCTTGACCTTGCGATCTTTGCCACTGGAAACCATCACCCCATCGTTGGCGATCGCGATCGCTGCGGCGCCACCCGGATGGGCGTCCCATGACTTTAGCAGCTTGCTCTCGTTCATGTCCCACATCTTGAGAGTACCGTCGAGCGATGCGGTGACCACAGCCCCCGAATCGGGCCTCCAAGCCAACGAACGGATCTCGTTTTTGTGCCCCTGGAGATCTGCATACATCTTGCCCGTTGCCGACTCCCAAATCACCAGGCCCGCCGCGCGGTCGGCAGTGGCCAGCAACAAACCGTCAGGACTAAAACGCAGTGCGTAGATCCAATCGGTATGCTTCTTTTGCTCCCACTTGCGCTCGCCGGTGAGCGTGTCATACACTCGGACCATTTTCTGAGGTCCAGCAACAGCGATCAGACGGTTGTCGTCGCTGATGTCCGCAGCCATCACGATGTCGAGCTCATCGCCGACCTTGGCGATCCGATTCCCTGTGGCCAGATCACACAAGACAGCAAAGCCGTCGACGCTGTGGCGTCCGCCACCGATCAAAATCAATTTGCCGTCGCGCGAGAAAGTAATCGACTGAGGCTCCCCTTCCGGGAAAGGCAAAATACCTAGCAGCTGTCCGGTCATTGAATGATAGAGCGAAACCTGCCGCTGTCCGCCGACAGCGATCAGCGGTGACCAAGGGGCAGCGGCAAGAGCCGAGATCGAAGATGCCTTGGTCGTGTACAAAGGAGTCTGCTTCAAGACCGTCGAGGGCATGGGCCCTGGACCTTCGGGCCGACCCGCTGCAACCACGCTGATCGCCGCTGCACTTGCCATCGGCTTGCGAATCGCTGAACCGCTGTTCTCGGGCATCCCTTGCTCGACCCAAGTCTTCAGCAGATCGATCTTTGCCTGTGCAATCTTATCTTGCATCGGGGGCATCGTCGGTTGCTCTTTGTGAGCCGTCAGCGCATAGAGCCGAGACGAGTCTAGATCTCCAGCAACCAAGACCTCACCGCTACTTCCACCGGCCATGGTCGCTTGGTAGCTCTCCAACGACAATCCCCCTTTTTTGGCATTGTTGTTGTGGCACGATGAGCAATGCTCTCGAAAGATCGGCTTGATGTGGTCTTCGTAAGTGATCTTTGCAGGCTCTTGAGCCGACAAGGAGGTCACACAAGCTCCTGCAAAGAGCGGAGCCAAAACTCGGAGGTACACGGATCGATGGTCTCGCATCGGTTGTCGTCGTCGGTTAGTGTCAATTAGTGATTGAAAATGAATTCGCGGCTATTGAGAACCGCCCAGAATACATCGTGAATCCCCTGGTCGGGATTGGCTGACTCGCTGATCATCTGCATGAGCCTAGCTCGCTCCGGCTCGGCGGGCTTCCTAGACAAACAACGCAAATAGATCTTCTCAATGATCGCTTCAGGAGTCATTCCATCTTTCTTCCAACTCTGGAGCAACTGACCCTGGTTGATCTTCCCGCTGATCGTTCCACCGTTGATCAAATGCAGCGCCTGGGATAGCGATGGATCAGTGGTTGCCTCCTCAGCACACACCGTCGTTCGAGCGCTGCGGCCAAAGGTGCTCAGGAAGTAGTTGCTGGTGGCTCCATCGGCGATCTGCACCGCCCGAGCTCCCAGCGGCAAGCCTCGGAACTTGTCCTTGGTCAACGTCACCTGAGAAATGCAATCGAGCATGTTCTCGGCAGGGATCCGCCGAACCGTCGCATGCGAATAGTTTCGGGTATCGTCTTCGTTGCCCGGGACGGGAATCGTGGTCCGCTGATAAGTCTGCGAGTTGCAAATATCCCGCACCAGTTGCTTGATGTCGTACTTGTACTCGACGAGCTTGGCTGCCAGAGCATCCAGAAGCTCCGGATTGCTCGCAGGGTTGCTGGCGCGGAAATCGTCCACTGGGTTGACGATTCCTACACCGGTAAAGTGCGCCCAAATTCGGTTCGAAACACTCTTCGCAAAGAACGGATTCTCGTTGCTGGTCATCCACTCTGCCAAAACCATTCTGCGATCCTTGCCATCGGTCGTCGCAGGTCCGCCACCTAAATACCTTGGCTTGACCACCGCACCACCGACTGGATGGTTCACCTCGCCACCACCACCGTTGAAGACCAAAATCTGTCGATAGTCTTCGCTCTGCTTGCGTCCGACTTGTGAGAAGAACGCTGCAAATCCATAGTAGTCGTCCATCGTCCAGCGGTCGAAGGGGTGATTGTGGCACTGAGCACACTGGGTTCGAATCCCCATGAAGACCTGAGCAACGTTCTCTGACATCTTCAATCGGTCCTGCTCGACTTGATAAAAGTTCGTTGCAGGATTTTGGAACGTGCCCCCCGTGGCCGTGAGCAATTCACGCACGATTTGGTCCAACGGTGTGTTCGAAGCGATCTTGTTGATCAGCCAATTGTAGTACAAGTAACTTGCCTTGTAGCTGACTTGATTGTTGCTCTTGATCATGAGCAAATCGGCCCACTTCATCGCCCAAATCTCGCTGAATTCCTTGCGTCCAAGGAGCGTCTCGATCAGCGCGGCTCGCTTGTTCGCATCGGTGCTTGCGATAAACCCAGCGGTCTCCTCTTCGGTCGGTAGCAATCCTGTGATATCGACCGTGGCCCGACGAACAAACTCATCGTCGCTGCATTGTCCACTTGAGGGCAAACGGAGCTTTAATAGTTTTGCATCGACCAACCCGTCGATGTAATTGCCCTGGCTGGGCTTGTACTCATACTGCATGCCAGCGGGCAATGCCAAGATCTGAGATCCGACGGTGTGCGTATCAAAACGAGCCATCACAAAAGCTTCGCCCCGCACGCCGCTGGTAACGGTACCATCGGCAGCCACAGCGCCGGTTCGCTCGTTGTTGGTGGTAAAGCTCGCTAGATCCCAAACGTCCCGCTGCGTTCCATCCGCGTAAGTCGCTACGGCAACTATTCGCTGCTTGGCCCCTTCGCCCTCAAGCACTGCCTGAGATGGATACACGTCCACTTTGGTCACCGCAGGTGGCCTGGCCGCGTCTGCAATCGCACCGGCTTGGAGCCATGCCAAAATAGTCTGATAGTGCTTGCTCCCAGGCTCGACCTTCTTGCCGCCCGAGTGCTGCACCGTCCCGGTCGCCTTCAAAAGCAGCAAGCTCTGATCAGGCACAGCCAAATTGATACGGCGAATCCCGATCTCCCGAGTGATCCTTTGGTAATCCCCAAGCGGATCGAATCCGAACAAGCTCAAGCGAAATCCATCCTTGCCCCGCGCCGCACCGTGACACGAGCCGGTGTTGCATCCAACCTTGGTGAAAATCGGCATGACATCCCGCTCGAATTCCACCTTCCGAGGCGTCTGACTCTGCGTGATCTCAAGGCTCGATCGAGCCTCCATGGCATTCCAACTCCCGACCAACTGCGTAGCTCCGTCTGCCACAGGATAGATCACTAAGTTTTCGAGCTTGGCAAACGCTGGATTCTCAAACCGCCACTGCACTTGATCCGAAACATCGACCGTGATCCCATCGGCTCGCGTCGCCACTGCAACAATGTGCTGCAAGTCATTCTGTGCGCTGATCTTGATCACCGGCGGAAAGACCGCAAGCGATTTGTAGACCGCCGGTGCCGGTGCTGCCGGTGCAGGTGCTGCCGGTGCAGGTGCTGCC
>CAILTZ010000871.1 GCA_903837255.1 uncultured Pirellula sp.
ACGCCTCGAAGCCGACATGGAGGAGATCGTAGCTAGCGGTCAAAAAGCGATCGTCTTTAGCCAGTGGGTATCTACTCTGGACGTTATCTCGGAAAAACTCGCTCGATTCAATCCCCTGGAGTATCACGGCAGAATTCCATCGAACCGTCGAGATGGAGTGATCGATCGATTTCGCAACGATCCATCTTGTGGAGTCATCTTGATGAGCTACGGGGCCGGCGCCGTTGGTTTGAATCTACAGTTTTGTCACTATGTCTTTCTGTTCGATCGTTGGTGGAATCCAGCCGTCGAGGACCAGGCGATCAATCGAGCACATCGACTCGGGGTCAAGAAAGCCGTTACCATCACTCGGATGATGGCGGTCGATACCATCGAACAGAGGATCGATGCGGTGTTGTCAGAGAAAAGAGAGCTCCTCAAAACACTCTTTGCCGAAGCCGGATCGCCGACAAATCTCGGGCTCAATCGCAAAGAGATTTTCGGTCTCTTCGGACTCAATGTCCCGAGTCGCTCGAAAGGCTTTGCCGCTTAGTTCTTTTTGCGGATGACTCTCTCAAAGACCACAAGCAAAGCCATGAGCTTAGCGGTGCACAAAGTTCCACGCCCACATGACAAAGGCGATGAACATCGAAGTCAGCGATCCGCTCAAAGCAAAATAGCCCCATTGCTCCCTTGCTCGGCGATTCCCAGTCCAGACGATCCATGCGATCCAAGGCACCGACAAAAAGGCCACGACAAACAGAAGCGAGCCGCCGAGATTGGCCGCAAGAGCCTCAGGGATTCTCCCCTCGATCATCAGAGCCCAAGACGTCGTCATGCCACAAGCCGGGCAGCGGATCCCCAAAACCATCAGCGATGTGCAAGGAGGTAGCCCCAATTGCTGGTGCGTGCCCAACCCGCTAGGGTTCGGCGTCAGCCATGCTGCGATCCCCAAAACGAAAATCAAGCCAGCGGCAAGGATGGCCAAACTTCCTCGTTCTGAAGCGCCTAGGAGTCGGCTGGACATCAGGTGTAACGGACGTTGCGAAACTGCGGTTCAAAGAACACCGGGAGCAAACCATCGACACGCAGCATCCCGTCGGTGGTAAGCCGGATCATCGCATCCGAGGAACTCGAGCTAGTAGGCAATACGACATAGCCTTCAGAGGCATAAGCGTCCCATTCAGACTGCCACTGCTGGACGATGTCAACGTGGAACTTGCGCCGGAAGTATTCGACCTCGAGATAACCTTTTTTGAGTTGTAAGATCATCTCGCGGATCAAACTCTGATGGGGAGTTGGACGGTAGGCCCGTCCGATCGGTAACCGATTTTCATCCAGGATCATCCCGAGGTATCGGTCCCACTCGGGCACATTTTGGTAGTGCACGCCACCGATATGTCCAAAGCTAGCGATTCCCGTAGCAAGCAGATCCGAGCCGCGCCATAGGTTATCTCGATACGAGAAGCTCACTTTCTTGGGATCTTTGATCACCGTGTAGGCGCTGCTGATGGTGTACCCGTTTTCTTGGAAGACATCAAAGGCATAGCGGACCCAATCCCGCTTGGTGGGCCATGTGGCGACAGCCGATTCACTTTGCGATTCGAGAATGCCTTTGGAGTAGACGGTGTTGAATGGGAGTTCCATTTGATAGATCGTCACGCTCTCGGGCGAAAGCTCGAGCGTCTTGCGGATGTTCTCACGCCAGTTCTCCCAGGTTTCGCCGACCATGCCAGAGATTAGGTCTATATTAACATTCGCAAAATCAGCCTCCGCGATCCACTCCCATGCCCGATAGACTTCTTTGGAAAGATGCGCTCTGCCGTTCTCTTCGAGGATCGCATCTGAGAAGTTTTCAACACCCAGGCTCAAGCGTGTCACCCCGAGCGCTTTGAGTGCTTGGATTTTCGGTTGACTGAGCGTTCCGGGTTCGCACTCGAAGGTGACTTCTTCGGCACCGTTCCAAGAAACATGCTCATGGAGCCGGTCCATGAGGGACTCGAGCTGTTTGACCGACAGGAAGCTAGGAGTTCCTCCGCCAAAGTAGACGAATCGAAACTGCCGGTCTTTCATGAAGGGTTGCTGGGCGACCAAGCTGATTTCTTGGCATAGGGCCGATACATAACGCTCGATCGCATCGGCATTGACGTTGGTGAATACTTTGAAATAACAGAACTTGCATCGTTTACGGCAAAATGGAATGTGCAGATACAATCCCAGAGGTGGAAGTTCGAGCCCTTGCTCATCTGCCTTTGGCGCCTGAGGCGTTTGGCCAAAGGCGTCGAGCACCTGGGGGATCATCTCGGTATTCCACTGCGAATAGGGTGGATAGTTCGAGATGAAGTAACTTCCAACCTCGGTTTTCGTGGCTTCGGTCGACATGCCTAGGAGACGCTGCGGTGGGTAAGGGGTATTGCTTTTGATCCGGTAGCTTTGGTCCGGGAAACTGACTCGGGACGTCCCCTAATTTACCTCAGCTTCCTAAATTCTGCACCCTTGGATTTCGCCATTCGCAGAATAGTTGGGGCTTCTAGCGCGAATTTGAAGGCAGGTGGGCTTGGTCTGAACCTTGTGAATTTGCTAAAGATTCCAAGTGTATGAAAAGCCTAATCCAATTCATTGAATCTTTGCGGATCTTGTTTATTCGCTGCAATTTGCAGACCCGCTCGGCACTGGTCCTGTGCACCGCACTGCTGAGTGTGGGGGTAGGTCTGATGGCCCAAAACGCCAACCTCTTTTCCACTCGGATGGAGTACTTGCTGGATGCCCAAGAGTTCTCGCCCCAACAACTCGACCAATTCGAATTGGCTTTCAGCTCCAACGGTCTGGGCCGTTACGAGCGAGTAGGCAATCGCATGCGTGTCCCCACCGCATCCAAAGACGTTTATCTGAAAACTTTGTCACAAGCCAAATGCTTACCTGCAAACTCTAATCTGCAAAACAACTCGGCAAGTGATCCGCTGAGGTTCCTTGAGCCCAGGAATGTCGCCCAAGAGCGCGAGCGCAAGGAACGACTCAAGCAGATCGAGAGCACCCTCAAGGAATTTCCGTTTGTGCGACAAGCCGTCGTGTCGTACGACGAAAAATCGGAGGGCTTCTCTGCCGATAAGAAAAGAGCCGCCACAGTATCGATTCATCCAAAAAACAAACTCCAGTTGTCCCGATCAGAGCGCCGTAGCATCATCCGACTTGTTCAAATGCACTTCCCCGGCCTTAAAGCCGCCGAAATCGTCCTCGTCGATCTTGGACTCGGAGAAACATTCACGGAGCTAACCCTTGATTCTCAGGCCATGGGCCAGTTGGCGCAAAGCGATAGCCACTGGACAGATCGCCGAAGAGAGCACGAAGAGGAACTCAAGAAAAAAGCGATGGAGCTTTTGGCTGGCTATGGCGATGTGCAAATTGCCGTCTCTAGCGAACCTGTGGGGCTTTCGGAAATCAACGATCGCCAAGACGCAAGCGAAAACCAAGTGTCCCCTCAGGCTGCGTCGCTGATTCCAAACAGAAAAGTACGTTTGGGAGATCTTCCAGCTTCAAAAGAAGCGATCCAGTCGACTCCGCAATATACAAGTCGTATTTCGGTATCGATTCCCACATCGTATTACAGACGCGCCTATCGCCACGACTGGCAAGCAACTCAATCCGAATCCGATAACTCTGTCGGAGCTAGCATGTCAAGCGTCGCATCCAACATGCCGACCCTGTCCGAGAGAGCTTTGGAGCAGATCAAAACTCAGACGATCCAAGCCATTCGAAGTAAACTTACTCCACTGATTGCTCATTCGGCTCTCGGCAATCCAGATATCGAAAGTCGTATGATCATCACCGACCATATCGATTCGATCGATTCGATACCCATTGAATTTGCACGATGGCAAGCCCTGGTCGATTGGCTTGCCGACTCCTGGAAGACACTTGGACTATTCGCACTGGTATTGATAGCAATGCTCTTGTTGCGATCGCTTGCCACATCCCGAATCTCTCGGGAAGCGATTCAGCAATCCAGCAAACAAACAAGCGGTGCATCACTACTAGATCTCCAGGAACAACCCCAGTCGATCCAGCAGGACGCACCGCTTGCAATACCATCCATGAAAATCTCCACGAAAATCCAATCGCAACCCGAACAAGTCGCTTCGCGATTGGCTTCTTGGATTTCACAAAACTGATCCGTCAGTCCGCTTGAAAAGATAACTCCGAAAGCACGACCGGTTCGTGGAGAATTCTTCCGAATTCATCGATCCCTCGACGAGATCCGTGCGAGGGCCAGCTTTGTATCTTGCTCAGCTCGGGCATCAGTTCTACGAGCTGTTGCCGAAGCATGTCGAGCAAAAGTACGAAGCGTCCGCTGACGGCGATTTCACGCAGAGAATTCACCGTCTTCATGACCCTGATCAATATCGCTCGAGATTGAATCGATTCACTGACCGATAAATCACGATCCACCAGCAGATGCTCGAGCGGAACCTCCAACGCATCCTTCCAGATATGGAGTTCCTTGAGGCTCAGGTTCGTTTCGGGTAGTTCTTGGACTCGTAGCTCTCGCAACGTTAGTCCTGTTCTGCGAGAAATCATTCGCAGCGATAATCCTTGCTGAAGCCTCACTTCGGCGATTCGATGCAAAAAAACAGCGCGATTGGAATCCGTCAGCTTTTCGACAGTCTTCTTCCTGATAGGAGGACTCTTGGGCTGGGGTTTTCCGACCGCGGAATTCGCATTCTTCGCGTTCGCATTCTCTGCGCTAAAGGGAGATTCGGAAGGTTGGCCGTCCATAGGTTGGCCGAAGGCAATTAGGCTCGTTTTTTCCATGAGCTAGACGAAATGGCGTGGGTACTTCGTCGGAATCAGTGTGTGCTCTGACCCTTCCTGTGCCAATGGTTCGCCCCTACGCACGAAAAAGACAACCCCTCGATTGCAAAATTTACCTAAATTACGGAGTTTAGGTAAAAAGATTCTTCAGGGTAATTAAGGGCGATCCTCAGGGGGTATTGCCCGCGTTTGCGGCGCTGGAACCTGCGGACAAATTGGATGGCTCATAGGTCGACATAGGCGGGCAAGCGCAAACCAAATTGCGATCGCCATAGGCATTGTCGATCCGAGCCACTGCTGGCCAGTACTTCAGGCCCGTGGACTGTGGGTCGGGGGTTACTGCGGTCTGTCTGGAATAGCCCATCGGGGATTCTCTAAGGACATCTTGAAGTGTATGCGGAGCATTCTTGAGTGGATTATTGTTCGCATCCCAAATCCCCGATCGTACGTTGAGATACTCGCCGTGGATCAGGATCATCGCGCGGCAGAATCGATCGAGCTCCTGGAGGGATTCGCTCTCCGTGGGTTCGATCATCAGCGTCCCTGCGACCGGGAACGACATGGTTGGCGCATGAAACCCATAATCGATCAATCGCTTGGCGATGTCGTCGACGCCGACATGGGCGTCTCGATCCATCGGGCGAGTGTCGATGATGCACTCGTGTGCGATGAGCCCATCGTTGCCTGTATAGAGGATTGGATAGTGATCTTTTAGTTTCCAAGCGACATAATTGGCGTTCAAGATGGCCACTTGGGTGGCTTTCCTGAGCCCCTGGGCTCCCATCATCCGAATGTACATCCAGGAAATCGGAAGAATGCTCGCCGATCCAAAGGCAGCGGCTGAAACCATCGGACCACGCCGCAGAGCATGGACTCCATCCCAGGGCAAGAACGGTGCCAAGTGTTTCTTGACGGCGACGGGCCCGACCCCCGGTCCTCCTCCCCCGTGCGGAATGCAAAACGTCTTGTGGAGATTCAGGTGCGAGACATCTCCACCAAACTTACCCGGCCTTGCCACGCCAACGAGCGCGTTGAGGTTGGCTCCATCGATATAGACTTGACCACCGACGGCATGAACCTTTTCACAGATTGCAGTGACTCCCTCTTCAAACACCCCGTGTGTCGACGGATAGGTGATCATGATGGCTGCGATCTTGGAACCATACTGCTGTATCTTTTTATCCAGATCATCTAGATCGACGTTGCCTTGAGAGTCGCATGCGACCACAACGACGTGCATGTTGGCCATCTGCGCGCTGGCCGGATTGGTTCCGTGTGCAGAGCTGGGGATCAGGCAAATGTTTCGGTCACCTTCACCCCGCGACTCATGGTATTGCATGATCGCAAGCAGCCCTGCGTATTCGCCTTGGGAGCCTGCGTTGGGCTGCAAAGAGATCTCGTCATATCCTGTGGCTTCGCAGAGCATCGCTTCGAGTTGCTCGATCATGATCCGGTACCCTGCGCACTGGTCGGCAGGCGCCAACGGATGGATCGAATTGAACTCGGGCCAAGTCACCGGGGTGAGTTCCGAGGCAGCGTTGAGCTTCATGGTGCATGAGCCCAAAGGTATCATCGCGCGATCGAGCGCGATGTCTTTGTCCGAAAGGGCTCGCACATAGCGCATCATCTCGGTCTCACTGCGATATCGGTGAAAGACCTCTTGAGAGAGAATCGTGTCGCTGCGGAATTGGTCCTCGATTCGATGACATTCCTCGGGCTGGCCTTCATCGGGCGTATCGATTCGCTCGATGCCAAAGGCCTTCGCAACCGTCGCGATATCATCGTCGGTGGTGGTTTCATCAAAGCTCAGGCCGATGGTGTCTTGGTCGATCTGCCGCAGGTTCACCCCGAGTCTCTCAGCAGCTTGGATCACTGAATTGGCTTTACCAGGAACCTCGATGGCCAACGTATCAAAGAACCGATCGCTTCGAAGACTCAGTCCTGCGGCCTTGAGCGCGCGGTAGAGTCGCGAGGTTTTGCGGTGAGTCCTCAAAGCGATTTCTCGGAGGCCTTCTGGACCGTGGTAGCAAGCATAAAGCGTTGCCAAGATCGCCAGAAGTGCTTGAGCGGTGCATATGTTCGACGTGGCTTTTTCTCGGCGGATATGCTGCTCTCGGGTTTGCAGCGATAGGCGATAAGCAGGATTGCCGTGTCGATCGATCGACTGGCCGACCAAGCGTCCTGGTATGGTTCGTTTGAGCGCATCGCGCGTCGCGAAAAATGCTGCGTGTGGACCACCGAATCCCAACGGTATGCCAAAGCGCTGCGAGGAGCCGACGGCTACATCTGCCCCCAGAGAGCCAGGGCTCTCCAAGAGCACAAGCGCCAGTAGATCCGTCGCTAGGATCACCAAGGCAGAGTGCTGCTTGGCCTGGGCAATCCAATTCCTTGGACAAATCACTTTGCCATCGGTGGTGGGATATTGTGCCAGCACACCGAAGACTCCTTCCCAAGAGTCCGGTCCGATGGTCTCATCGAACTCGATGACCTGTACTCCCAACGCTGCGGCGCGCGTGCGGACAACCTCGTTCGTCTGGGGATGGCACCATTTGGAGATCAAAAAACGCTTGCCGTTTTTTGCGTTTCTAAGAGTAAACGCCATCGCTTCGCCAGCCGCTGTGGCTTCATCCAACAGCGATGCGTTGGCGATATCCAGTCCGGTCAGTTCGCAAACCATCGTTTGGTAATAGAACAAAACCTCCAAGCGGCCTTGGGAGATCTCAGGTTGATAGGGTGTGTAGGCAGTGTACCAAGCAGGATTCTCAAGAACATTGCGCTGCAGCACCTTGGGCAAGTGCGCGTTGTAATAGCCGGCACCGATCCAGGACTTCAATATCCGGTTCCTGCTTGCGATGTGTCGCAACTCTTCCAGGGCTGCTTCTTCGGACACCCCCTCGGAGAGTTTCAGGGGGCTTAGGTCCAAGATGCTTTCGGGGATCACCCGTCGGCTGAGCTCATCAAGGCTGGAATACCCAAGCTTGCTGAGCATCTCTTGGATCTCAAGATCGCGTGGACCGATGTGTCGGCCGACAAATGGGGCAGGGGAGGTGGAAGCATTCATCGAAGGGTGGATTCAGATCGAGGGTACAAGTTACCCGTCAAGCGAAACACGCACGAACTTTTTCCAAGTCCGGGTCGATCGCTTGTCGGTTGCTTGCCCCTCTGTCCAATTGACCTGAGAGATTCACCCCTCGGAGTTTGTCGCAAATTCTACGACGCGTCCAAGCTGGCTTGCCCCTTCGGTGGATTGCTGCACTTGTGCACAGCAAACGCTCTCCAGAGATTCTGTTTCGGTCTGGCGGTCCTTTTGCCTGAGTGTTTGTGGGACACTTTACACCTTCGGCGACCCTCTCTGGGCTCTCTCGCGCCAGACGTTCAGGAACGTGGGATAGTGTAAGCTAAAGCAGCTCTTGCTTCAACTCTTATTCCAATCGCAGAGATTTTCGACGAATCGGGCCGATCCGTCTCGAAACCACCCGTCCATCTGCGCAGGGTCTTTGAGCTGCTGGCCACGCTTGGAATCGACAGCCAAAAACCGACAGGAGACTTCCGGCAGGCTGCTCATATCTCCCCAGAGTTTTTCGAACTGGGTCACTGGGTAGATATCTTCTTGGCCCAATCCCCATCGTTTTTTGACATC
>CAILTZ010000872.1 GCA_903837255.1 uncultured Pirellula sp.
ATGCCGATTTCATCTACACCGACGTTTGGACCAGCATGGGCCAAGAAGCCGAGAACGAGGCTCGCAAGGCCGCCTTTGAACCTTTTCAGCTCAACGACCAGCTCATGGCGATGGCTCCTGCGGATTGCAAGGTCTTGCATTGCTTGCCTGCCCGAAGGGGTATGGAGATCACCGATAGCGTGATCGACTCGAAGAGCAGCCTGGTATTCCAGCAAGCGGGGAATCGATTGCACGCTCAGAAGGGTCTGTTGATTTGGTTGGCTTTGGAAAATGGATACACGACCGAGGCTCAGATCCACAAGTTGCTGTAAGGTTTGGGTCCATCCAGTACAATAGGGCACCGTTGCATTAACCGATCCGTATTCGGATCGCCAGGAGCCCAAGGTTGTTCAAGAGCCTTTTTACAGAGTGGTCGCTCGAGAAGAAGTGCCTTTTCTTTTTGGGGCTCGCATTGCTTTTCTCGCTTGTACTCGGGTCCGTCGCGGTCCAATGGGTCGCCGAACGGCTCGTGAGCGAAACGATCCGCCAGTCGGCACGAGACTACGCCGACAAGGTCAAGGTGAATTGGCACAAGCACATTTTAGTGTGGACCAACAAAGACGGCTCTACCGCTGAGAGCACGCGCGAGGACATGTTATCGATCTTCGACGAAAAGAATCCAAGTATCCGATATGAATCAATTCTATTGCGAATCAGCGACGGACTGGAACATGTTGATCTGGGTGGCGCAGCACCGCAGCCGGATGACCTGAAGATCCTAACAAAAATCCATACCAAGCTTTCAGAGCTTGAGAGCAGAGCCAAGTCCAAGCTAGAGGCTGAGGCGGCCAAGTCCAACGGTGTTGAACCAAGCCCGGCGTCTGCTCGGAGTGTCAACTGGGATTTAATCGCGGGACCTAGCCAAACAATCTTCGAGGAAGCCGGGCCCATCGACGGCTACCTCTTGTACTACCAACCGCTCCATTTCGGGGACGATTGTCGCAGTTGCCACGGCCGGAACGTTTCGACTTCGGTACCCAAGGAAGTGGCGATGTCGGTCGATCCCTTTCGGGTCCTCAAGGTGCGTATCCCGGTCAAGGATACCAGTTATTGGCGAATATGGAGTTATTCACTTCTCTCATCGATCGGCATTGCCACCCTAGCCCTTTCATTGTTCTTTATCCATTGGGTTTTGAAGCGACTGGTGATCAATCCGCTTTCAGAGTTGAAGTTTGTTTCGGATGAGATCACTAGTGGAAAAACCGATCTCGAGTTTAGTGTCGAAACCGACGATGAGTTTGCCAAGCTGTCCGAGTCCTTCAACCGGATGCTCAGGCACATCACCGCCACCCAGAAGGAAATTCAAGCCGTCAACCAAGAGCTCGACTCGCGTATCGACGAGCTTGCAAGTGTGAACTTGCAACTCTACGAAGCCAATCGGCTCAAAGGTGATTTTCTTGCAAACATGAGCCATGAACTCAGAACCCCACTCAATAGCATCTTGGGTTTCAGTGACGTTTTGGCTGGGATCGAGACGTTGACCGATAAGCAACGCAGGTGGGTAGGTAACATCCAGAATTCGGGCCGAGTGCTGCTTGAAATGATCAACGATATTTTGGATCTTGCAAAAATCGAAGCTGGTAAGATGGAGGTACGACCGACCAACTTCGATCTTTTAGGG
>CAILTZ010000873.1 GCA_903837255.1 uncultured Pirellula sp.
ATCACCCGACGCTACGCCGCCTGGCGGCGTCGGGTTTCTGGACAGGATTGACAGGATTGACGGTGTTGACTGTGTTGACGGCCTGCCAAGGCCTCGGTGCCCCGCAGCTAACCAGCCTCCCCCTACTTTTGGGGGGGTGGAATTTTGACGAATTTTCGGGTGGTAAAAGATTGCATCGGCGTAACGATTAGGTAATCTAGTGCTACTTTTTCCGTGAATTATACATCTAGAGAACGCACCATGAATCACCCAAACACCCACTGCATAAGACGACTCGCTACCTGTCTCATCGCTCTGTTTGCAATCGCAATCGCCAACTCTGAACAGCTCCGTGCAGGACTGGTCGATGGCGGCGGTGATCTAGCAAACGATCTGAACAACGCCCTGCGATTCGATCCCTCCACTCCCACCGGTGCCATCGTCGCCTACAAAGACGCAAACATTCCCCTCGATCGCTATATTCAAGTCGGGTTTTCAACTACTAACACGACAGCGTTCAATGTTTCTGAGATCGCGTGGTCCCGAGACAATGTTACTTATTCCAATTTTACACCCAACGACTTTGTCAACGACATTATCTCTGGTGGCGGTATTAAGCTATCAAGCATCATTGATCTTGGAACGCCAATTGGTGGCACATCCTCCACTCTGTTTTATCTACGGTACACACTACCCGCCGGGATATCGCCCGGGTCTGTGGTGCAATCCAATTTCTTTGCCAACTCAAATGGCGCATCATCGGCCGGTCGACTGTCGGATCAACTTGACAACAATTTCATTTCCATCACACGGACGCACACGGCGGTGCCTGAGCCGACGAGCTTGCTGCTGGCCGCTTCGGCCGCCACTTGGCTGGGTTGGAGACTCCGAAAACGACCGAGCAACTCGCGCTAACTCACACGCCTAGGCTTGGTCTTGGAAATCTCCTCCTCAGGCTCCCTGCGCATCGAAACGGTTGGGGCTGCAATCACCACCGCTGCAACAGGCTCGGCGCTTCTCTCCGCAGCCAACTTTGCCTCCCTGCGCATCTCCAAGACCTGCACATACTCAGCCCCGTAAAACAAGATCGAAATGCCATAGTAACACCATAGCAGCAACGCAATAAACGATCCTATGGCACCATAAGCACTCGTGTACCGCATGCCGATAAAGAAGGCACCCAATAAGCCTCGACCGACCTCCCAGATCACCGCCGCAAGCAGACCGCCTCGAAACGCGTCCAACCAAAACACCGGACGCTTGGGCAAGATCCGGTAGATCAACGTAAAGAGCATTGCATTGACGGCAATCGTCGTAAACAAATCAAAAACATTGAACAACTGCGTGACACTCGGTAGCTTTTCCGATGTCACCGAACGCACCTGCGAGATCCCCATGCTGACGACAAACAAAACCATCAGCAATCCACCCAGAGACAAGAGCATTAAGAACGCCGAAAAGCGCTGCCAAAGCACCCTCACAAGCGTCCAAAACAACGACGCAGCCTTCTGCGGAGGTATCCGGAAGATCTTGTCAAAACCTCGATCGATCTGAGCGAAAACCCCAATCGCCGCCAAAATCGCGGTAAGCAAACCGGTCGGCCCCCCCACAAGCGATTGACTGGTCAAATGATCTAGAACCTGTTGGACCTGAGACCTGACTTCCGGCGACGTCGCGGTCTCGACCGTCTCAAGGATCTCTTGCTGGATATCAAACCCGAACTGCGTGTACCTCAAAAACATTCCCAATCCCGAAATCAACAACAGGAACATCGGGAACAATGACAGTGCCAAATAATAAGCGACACTGGCGGCCAACGATCCCGCGTCGTCCTCCGACCAACGCAAACCCGCATCCCTGAGATTGGGAAAGAAGTCCATCAACCATCGCTTGCCATGCTCCATCGCATCGGGCCTGCTAGCCGCTGGCAATGCACCCGCTTGATTGGGCACACCCGAAAACGGACTATCGGCAACCGGAATGTCGGGAATCGAACGATCGGGGCTCTTTGGGTCTGCCTGAGAACTCATGCTTAGATTGTAGAACCGCGTCAAAACCGCCGCTAGCGGAGCTATCACACGGTATTTCGTTGCATTTCCACCCTCAAACGGGCTCGTAGAATCCTGCGTTTCGTAAATAATGGGGTCTTCCGCGGCCCAATTGCGCCCAAGCTACCTCTGACCCAACGGTTCCACCTTATGTCCAACGGGCAAACCAACTCGACCCCCTCTGCCGGCAACCCGGTCGCCTCGATCCCCTCTGCCGGCAACCCGGTCGCCTCGATCCCCTCTGCTCCGCTTGGCCCTCTTCCTCCCCTGGACTCGGTTCCCATCGACTCGATCCTCATGGTCTCCTTCGGAGGCCCCGAAGGCCCCGAGGATGTGATGCCATTCCTCGAAAACGTTCTACGCGGAAGAAATGTCCCCCGCGAAAGAATGCTCGAAGTCGCCGAACACTACAACCACTTCGGCGGCATCAGCCCCATCAACCAGCAGTGCCGCGAACTGATCGCCGCCGTTCGATCCGAACTGGACCGACGCGGGATCAAACTGCCGATCTACTGGGGCAACCGAAACTGGCACCCCATGCTAACGAACACTCTCGAAACGATGAAACAAGACGGACGCAAACGCGCTATCGCCTTCTTCACCTCGATGTTCAGCTGCTACAGCGGTTGCCGCCAATACCGCGAAAACATCGCCGCTGCCATGATCCAAGCCGGCACCGATGCACCGATGGTCGAAAAGGCCCGCATGGGGTTCAACCATCCCAAGTTCATCGAGGCCCAAGCCGACTGCTTGCGCAGTGCACTGGCCAAACTCGATCCCCATCTGCGCGCTGCTACCCCCGTTCTGTTCTCGGCACACAGCATCCCCAAGTCGATGGCCGACTATTCTCGCTACGAACTGCAACTCAGAGAAGCCGCCCGATTGGTCTGCGAGACCGTCGGTCACGGGAATTGGGAACTGGTCTATCAAAGCCGTTCCGGACCACCTCAACAACCCTGGCTCGAACCCGATGTTTGCGACCGCATCGAGGAGCTTCACACGCAAGCCAACATCCAAAGCGTGATCGTCCAACCCATCGGCTTTGTCTCCGATCACATGGAAGTCCTCTACGATCTGGACGAAGAAGCTGCCGCCAAGTCGAAAGAACTCGGCATCCAGTTCGTCCGAGCTCCCTCCGTCGGCCTCCATCCGGCCTTTGTCTCGATGGCAGTCGATCTCATCGAAGAAAGACTCACTGCCGGAACTCCGCGAGCCTCTCTCGGAAACCTGGGGCCAAGCCACGACATCTGCCCGGTCGATTGCTGCTTGTATCCGCAGCCAGCACGCCCAACCAGCCCTGGCCGACCTTCATAATCGCCGCTACCTGCACGGCCTCCTCACCGCACCCTTACCCGCATCCCTCCCGATCGCATACATCCCTCCCTCAAACCCACCTAAACCTGATGAAAAACAGAGTTCTTTTCATGCGAACTATCGCCAAATGCAACTTCGCATCGCTGACCTTCCTTGCGATTGCTTGGTGCTCTATAGCGATCGCCGAGCCACCCGAGCCAATTCGAGCGCTGCTGATCGTCGGTGGCTGCTGCCACGACTACGACAGCCAAAAACAGATCATCAAACAAGGACTCGAACAAACGGCTCACATCGACGTGACGGTGGTCCACCAAGGGGGTACGGGCACCAAGGCAGAGATCGAACTGTATCGGGATCCAAAGTGGGCTGATCGCTTTGATGTGATCCTCCACGATGAGTGCTTCTCCGATGACAAGGATCCGCGGTGGCTGGCTCGGATCCTCGAACCTCACCGCAAGGGCAAGCCAGGCGTGGTGATCCACTGCGCGATGCACTGCTACCGTGTCGGAAATGACGATTGGTTCGAGTTCTGCGGCGTTACCAGCCGAGGGCACGGTCCGCATTACCCGCATGAAGTTCGCAACGTCCAAGCGACTCATCCGATCATGGAAGGCTTCGGGGCAGCGTGGGCAAACCCCGCCGGCGAACTCTATCGGATCGATCGTCTCTGGCCGACAACGACACCCTTGGGGACGGCCAAGGACCGGGAAAACGGCCAGGACCAAGTTTGCGTTTGGACCAACGACTATCGAGGGACTCGGGTCTTTGGAACCACTCTCGGACATCATAACGAAACGGTCGACTCCCCCGAATTCATCAGGATGCTCACGCGCGGGACCCTCTGGGCAGCCGGCAAACTCTCTCCGGAATATCTCAAGCCCACGCCGAAGCGATTCGAGCGAGAAAACTTGGCACTTGGTGCCAAGGTGACGGCGTCCTCAGAGCAGAAAGACCAAAACAATCTGGTAGAGTTTGCTGTCGATGGCAAACGCACGACGCGCTGGTGTGCCAGCGGCGGAAACTATCCGCAATGGATCCAAGTCGATCTGGGCAAACCCCAGCAAGTTCATGGGGTAGGGATCGAATGGGAAACCGAACAATTAAGCTATCGCTACAGGGTCGAAACATCTGTCGACGGCCAAAAATACCAAACGATCGGCAAATCTGCCGACGCGGGCTCACCCGGAAAAGATGCCGAGTACTCGATCGAACCTGCACCGGTGCGCTACGTGCGGATCGAGTGCTTGGGCGCCTCACCAGGGGCCTGGGCCAGCATCCGCGAACTGAAGGTCTACGGAGGAGCGACCAAAGAGATATCGATCGAAGATGCGAAAATTCAAAAGGAGCGAGAACTGCTTGGGGAATGCAAACTACCCGAGGGTTTCGAGGCCACCTTGTTCGCCTACCCACCGGCGGTGAATTATCCGGTTTTCGTGGCTGCTGCACCCGACGGTACCGTCTTTGTATCGAGCGATAAAAACGGATCGCTCGATCGGGAATTGAAACGTGGATCGATCATTCGCTTGAAAGACCTCGATGGGGATGGCCGCGCCGATGCGTCGAATCTTTATGTAGATAACGTCGACTCGCCTCGAGGGCTCGTTTGGGACCACGATCGACTCTATGTGCTGCATCCACCCCACCTGAGCGCCTTTATCGATGAAAACAACGACGGGGTTTCGGATCGCCAGGAGATCTTGGTCAAGGACATTGCGTTCGGATTCAAAGATCGACCTGCGGACCATACCAGCAACGGAGTGACGATGGGGATCGATGGTTGGCTGTACCTAGCCATCGGCGATTTCGGGTTCATGAATGCAGTCGGCACCGACGGTCGTTCTTTACAGTTCCGAGGTGGTGGAGTGGTTCGCGTCCGACCCGATGGTACGGGGATGGAACTCTACAGCCAAGGAACCCGAAACATCCTGGAGGTCGCCATGGATCCGCTGTTGCGTGGATTTGCCCGCGACAACACCAACGATGGCGGTGGCTGGGATATCCGTATGCACCATTTGAGCGGCGGCGAGGATCACGGGTATCCCCGCAAGTTCATCAACTTTCCAAGCGAAATCGTTCCCCCGCTTGCCGATTACGGCGGGGGGTCCGGGTGCGGTGCTCTGTTTCTCGATGAGCCGGGTTGGCCCAAAGAGCTCAA
>CAILTZ010000874.1 GCA_903837255.1 uncultured Pirellula sp.
GGTGATTGGTGATTGGTGATTGGTGATTGGTGATTGGTGATTGATGATTGATGATTGATGAAGGAGAAATCATGGACCGGATAAACCACACGCCCAACTTCTTCCACTTCAAAAATCAACAATCATCACTCGACAATCATCAATCAGATGGAAAAAACGCGGGGTCTGTCCCCGGGTATGCACCAAATCCAAACAGCCAAACAGCCTGCCATGCTCGATGGTACGTTCCGCGGTCGATGGGTTCTAGGTGGTTTGAATTGGTAGGGTCGCTTGGTTATTCGTGCGATGTTTGAATGCTTGATAGACGACCGCTCCACGAACCCTACGCAAGCAGCCAAACAGCCATGCGCGCGGTCGGCCCCCTCATCCCCCCCCACCCCTTTCTCCCCCGCCAAAGCCCGGGGGCGAAGGGGAGCCAAGCGATTGCGGGGCGGTTCTATATTAGCGAATATTAGTGTTTATTAGCGGTTCAAAAAAGCGGTTCAGAAAAAGCGGTCCGCGACGCTCACTGCGCCCAAAGCATCACCTCGGTCACCCCACTCTTGGCCGGTGACCTGTGCCGAAATACAATCCTAACCTTCGAACTACTTACCTCTCGAAACGTCGCTCGGTTCCACTGACTCCCTGTCGGTTTCTCCGGCGAATGAACCTCCCCCTGGACTCGCTCCCAACGGCCCTCCTGCCATACCTCGATGCGATACGACTCGGGCGCCTGCACCCCCCCTCGATCGTCATAGATCGCTATCTCGATGCGACCAAACGATCGAGGCTCTCCAAGATCCAATTCAAGCCAATCCTCATCCTGACTCGACTCATAACTAGTCCAGCGATTCATCGGATTGGGATCGAATACCGTCTTGCCATCGTTGGACTTCTCCGGCGTTCCCCCAAATCGATCGCTGTGCGATGCTCTGGCCTTGGGATACTCCTGGCCAGGCAACCGATACGCTAGATTCCCAACAGGTCCCGGTGCCTGCGGATAAGGATTCGCTGCCGGCCCCCAAGCTTCTATCTCGGTGAGCCCGACTCGCTTACCAGCCTGTGGCGTTAGCTCGATTCGAATCCGCTCGAAACTGCTCGATGCAATGCCGAATTTCGTCGGATGCTTGCCCCTGATCACCTCCTGCATCCTGTGCTCGAGCACCTCCCAACTCCCTTGGCGATATCCCTCAAGCTTGACGCTACGAGGTACAACCACCTGGGCCTTGGAAACGTCCGGCTCTGCGCCATGCCCTCGGTACTCGATCGAATCATCCAAAAAGTGCATGCTTAAGGATTGAATCTGCCTAGGCATACCAAATTCGATCTCGATCGATACCGGCTCGCTGGTGGCACTCTCCCAGCGATTGGGCGGATGCTGCATGTACCAGTAGTTTCCATCCTGCAACTTGGCAATCGATGTCCCCGGGCGTGTGCTGGTGGCTTGTACCCTGGGATAATAGTTTCCGTCGTTGTTGACCAAGTGATTGACGATTCGCTGCGGCTCTTTTGCCGCCGAGACAGGTCTCGCTGGCAACGCAACCCGGATCGGACCAAGCTCGGCTTGCTGGGCAACCTGCTTGCCATCAACGAATACCATAAAACCCTTGCCGCATTGATATCGCTCTCCTGTTCGGTCCCAAACAATCGAGACCTCGCGCCCCCGCAGGATCAATCCATCGAGGGCAAGATAATCCCAAGAGCTGGGTGCCAACGGATGCAACACGAGTTCATCGCCATGCACCGGTTGCACTCCCACCAGCCCGGTGATGACCAGATCGCAGAATCCCGAATGGAAATAGTGTTCGCTGTGATTGTACCCATCGTGTCCCTCAAAGGACCCCGTATCCGGATGCAGCGCCTCGGCCAAATAGGGCTTGCCATCCTTGCGATGCGAACTGGCATAGATCTCCAAGAGCCGCACATAATCCGCCGGACTTACTATCTTGGTCTCGGACCGCTGCAAAACATTCGCCAGAGCCTTGAGGGTCTGTGTGCTGGCATAGGGCCATGACTGACCACTCCACCAGCAGCAGCTCTTTTGTAGCAAAAACATCGGGTCGTTGCGCTCGACCGTGGTTGGACCAAAGTCCGCGAAAAATCCATCGCTATCCATGAGCTTGGCCCACGCCTGCTCGTAGGGAGTGTTGGGTTCGAGCATGGGGAACTGCCAAGGCACATAGCCGATGAGCTCCCGCCCGTGGTCGTCACCTGCAAACCGGCCCTCTTGATAGACGAGCGTCCCTGCAGCGATCTGGTATCCATCCCGATTCTCGTCGTTCTTGAACATCGGAAAAAAGAACTTGCGCTTTTCATCCCACAACTTGGTGAGCATCGAGGCTCGCAGTTTGTCTGCAAAGTCGTCGTATTGTCTCTCGATGTCGGCTTTGCCGTAGCGAGCCGCGATGCTTGCGATCGCTTTGGCATCGGCCCACATGTACGCATTGAACGAAGGCCGGTAGCTCGGAGCCCCTCTGAGGATGTCTTGGGTCTGCCGACTGGCGATATTGAATTCCATCCCATCATCGTGCCCGGTCTGCCAGAACAAACCGACGGCTTCATCGTAATGCCGCTTCTTCCAACCTTCGTAGTTGGCGATGAGCTTATCGAGCAGCCCACGGACATGCTCAGGATCGGGATGGATCGCATCGACGGCTAAGACCGAGTCGGCAAGCCATGTCGAATAATTGCGAGGCTGAGCACCAGGGGTGTTTACCCAATAGCGTCCGTAGTCTTTCGCAATCGTTCCGCTGCGCAGCCAGCGAGCTTCGTAGAGCTGATGCCCAGCCGGACAACTGATGGCACCATAAGCCCCCGACCAGAAGGGCCGGTCGATGAACTCGGTAAACAGATAACCTGTATCGGGATTCCCATAAGTCAAATGTTTGGTGATCAGCTCCCAGCGGTAGTAGTAGGTGGTTTGGATCTGCTCATCAGGACAATCCAAAAAGGGTATGTTCTCGACGTACCAATCCCAGTCCTGATTGTCGAAGAACTGCTGCGAACGAATGATCGCTTGTCGATCGAGAATCGCGGACTTGTTCGAAGCGTCTTGCGCAAATAGGCTCAAGGACCACGCAAGGACGAAACCAAAGGCTAACGCGATACGCATAGGTGAATTCGACTAAGAGGACTTGTGCTTGGCTTTGACGACTCCGGACACTAGATAGTAGAAGACCGGAGTTAGGAAGATACCGAAGAAGGTCACGCCGATCATGCCAGCAAAGACGGCGATGCCCAGGGTCTTGCGCATCTCGGCCCCGGCACCTTGGGCCAGCACCAGTGGCACCACCCCCAAGATAAACGCAAAGGAGGTCATCAGGATTGGGCGCAGTCGCATCCGGCAAGCTTCGACGGTCGCCTCGCGCGGTGATTTGCCAGACTCCTGAAGCTGCTTGGCAAACTCGACGATCAAGATCGCGTTCTTGCTAGCCAGCCCCACAAGAACCACGAAACCGATCTGCACAAAGATATTGATATCGAGTCCAACCCAAGCGACTCCTAGGACCGAGCACAGTAGGCACATCGGTACGACCAAGATAACCGAGAGTGGAACGATGAGGCTCTCGTACTGTGCTGCGAGCACCAGATAGACCAGTACCACGGCCATTGCAAAGACCAATAGGGCCGTGTTGCCTGCTTTGAGTTGCAGGTAAGTCAACTCGGTCCACTCGGGCTTGATCCCATCGGGGAGTTTTGCATCGAGGACTTCCTGAACGCTTTTGACCATGTCCCCGGAACTCAGGCTCGGAGCGCTCATGCCGTTGATGGCAGCGGCCACATCACCGTTGTACCTGGTGATCATCGATGGCCCGAGCGATTCGCGGACACTTGCAAAGGTAGCCAAGGGCACCATTTCGCGCTGGAGCGTACGGACTCGAAACTGTCCGACTTGATCAGGCGTGCGACGGTACTGCGGATCGGCTTGGACGTTGACCTGCCAGGTTCTTCCGAACTGGTTGAAATCGTTGGCATAGGCTCCACCGAGCTGGACTTGAAGCGTTGTAAAGACATCCTGCAGGGGGATCCCGAGCGTTTTGACTTTCTCTCGATCGATGTCGACGAACATTTGCGGAGTGTTGCTACGGAACCCGTTGAGGGTGCCGAGGATACCGGGAATTTGGTTCGATTGGCTGCTGACATCCTCCGCGACGGCTTGTAAGTTTTCGTAGCCGAGATTCCCCGAATCGCGCAGAACGAGTTTAAATCCGCCGGCGCTTCCGATGCCATCGACGGGTGGTGGTCCAAAGATACTGAAGATCCCCTCGTCGATTTCTTGGGAGCTCAACTGGCGAATCCGAGCACCTATGCTCTGTGCTTTGGTCTCGATCGATTGGCGATCATGGAATGGTTCTAGGATGATGAACATGCTACCGAAGTTCGAGCCAACCGCATTTTGAACGAAGGATTGACCGGTCACGCCGATGGTATGTTCGACCCCGGGGATTTCTTTCACGAGCTTCTCGAACTGGGAAAGCGTCCGGCCGGTACGTTCGACCGAAGCGGAGTCAGGTAGCCGCAAGTCCACCAGCAGGTAGCCTTTGTCCTGGGGTGGAATGAATCCTGCGGGGGTGTTAGTCATGCCGTAATAGGTGCAGTACAGGAGCCCGGCGTAGAGAGCCATGACGACGGCTCGGCCGGTGAGCAGACGTCCGACGGTGCCTGCATAGAGATTCGAGCTCCAAGCAAAAAAGCGGTTGAAGAGGCTGAAGAACCAGCCCAGGGTCCACTTCAGGAGCGTCGAGAGAGGATCGTTCTGCTGGTCCTTGGGTTTAAGCAGCACGGCGCATAGCGCAGGGCTTAGGGTCAGCGAGTTGATCGCCGAGAAGAAGGTCGATACGGCGATCGTCACGGCAAACTGCCTGAAGAACTGGCCGGTGATTCCGGTGATAAAGATGCAGGGGACAAAGACACACATCAAGACCAGCGAGATCGCGATGATCGGCCCGGAGACTTCCTCCATCGCCTTGATCGCCGCTTGGCGAGCAGGCATGCCGTGTTCGAGGTGATGCTCGACGGCTTCTACCACCACAATCGCGTCGTCGACAACGATCCCGATGGCCAGGACCAAGCCGAAGAGAGACAGGTTGTTGAGGCTATAGCCGATCCCATGCATCACAGCGAACGTGCCGATGATCGCCACGGGAACGGCGATCAATGGAATGACGGTCGCACGCCAGGACTGCAGAAACGCAAGCACAACGATTGCCACGAGGATGATCGCATCCCGCAGTGCCTTGAAGACCTCCATAATCGATTCGGAGATAAAGGGCGTGGTGTCGTAGACGATCTTGTAATCGACGCCGGGTGGAAAACTCACTTTCAGAGCGTCCATTTTTTCCTGGATCATGCGGGCCGTGTCGATCGCATTGCTACCGGGTTGTTGGTAGATGGCCATACCGATCGAGGGCTTACCGTCCAGGGTGCACAAGGTGTCTTGATTTTTGGCCCCGAGTTCGATGCCGCCGTAGCTGCGCGCGTCGGAGCCTTGGCGCTGATCGGTGACGATATCTCGGAGGTAGACCCGGGTTCCAGCAAGGCTCGTTCCGACGATGATCCCGCCGAATTCGGCTGGTTCGATCAAGCGACCTTTTGTGGATAGCGAATACTGGAAGGCTTGGCCTGGGAGCATCGGTTCGCGACCGAGTGAACCGGCGGCGACTTGGATATTCTGTTCTCGGAGCGATTGCATCACATCGGTTGCGGTGATGCCCAGGGTGGACATGCGGGTCGGATCGAGCCAAACGCGCAAGGAGTAATCGAGTTGGCCGAGGAAGCTGATATCACCGACACCTGGGACCCGGACCAGTTCGTTGCGCAACTGGATCGATGCATAGTTGCTCAGGTACAGCTGGCTGCGCGAATCGTCGGGTGAAATCAAATTCACGACCAGCAAGATGCTCGGTGAACGCTTTTTGACGGAAACACCGGTTTGTTTGACTTCGCTCGGAAGGCTTGGGGTGGCCAGGTTCACACGGTTTTGGACCAGGACTTGGGCCATGTCCAAATCGGTCCCTACCTCGAACGTCACGCTGATCGAGCATCCGCCGTCGTTGGTGCATTGCGTCGACATGTAGAGCATGCCTTCGACGCCCAAAATCTGTTGTTCGATTGGAGCGGCAACGGTTTCCGAGACGACCGAGGCGCTGGCTCCGGGGTACACGCATGCGACCTGGACCGTCGGAGGTGTGATTTCAGGATACTGAGCGATAGGGAGTTGCCAGACGAAGACCAATCCGGCTAGGGTGATCAGGATCGAAATGACGGCGGCGAAGATGGGCCGATCGATGAAGAAGCGAGAGAGCATTACTTGGCTCCTTCTGCCGAGTCGCCTAGATCCAGTGGGACCTGGGCCTGTTCGATTTCGAGTTCAGCCCCTGGCCGAACGCGTTGCAGACCTCGGTAGACGACTTGGGTGCCAGCCTCCAAACCGCTTGTGATCACACGCCATGCACCGATGGCTCGTCCGAGCTGGACGTTGCGGCGACTATGTTTGTTATCCGGTCCGATGGCGATCACATAGCGGGCGTCTTGGTCGACTCCGATAGAAACCTCGGGGACCAAGACGGCCTCATAGGGTTTTGAAACAGGAATCCTGACACGTACGAACATACCGGACTTAAGCAGATTGTCCTTATTGTCCAGGACGGCTCGGAGTTTGATCGATCCGGTCCGTTCGTCGATACGATTTTCCAGGAAGTCAAGTTTGCCTTGGTGGGGAAAATCTTGCTCATCCCCTAGTTGCACCAGGCAGGGGATTTCAAACGACTTCAGATCGCGGGTTGGCTGGGTTGCAGGAGAGTCGGACTGTATTTGCTCTCTGGTCATTCGCTGGTAGCGCAAGACCGATTGTTCATCGACATCGAAGTAGACGTATATGGGATCGGTTTTGACGATCGTTGTGAGCAAGGTTCCGGTTCCTAGTCCCCCGGTGACGATGTTTCCAGGGGTGCTCAGAGCTCGATCGATTCGACCGCCGATGGGGCTGCGGACTTCGGTGTATTTCAGGTCTAGGGCTGAGATCTGCGAATCGGCTTTGGCGGCCACCTGTTGGGCTTGCGCCTCGCTCAGGGCGGCGACGTTTTCCTCGTACTCCTCTTGGGAGATCGCGTTGATATCGATCAGGGTTTTTGCGCGGGCGAGTTTGCTCTGCGCTAGACCGACGCGGGCCTTCATCAAATCGATTTTCGATAAGGCTTGCTGGTGGGCAGCTTCGTAGACATCCGGTTCGATCGAGAATAGCAGATCATTTTCTTCGATGCGCTGACCGTCGGTGAAGTGGATTTGCTTGATATAGCCGGTGACTCGAGCGCGGACTTCGACCGTCTCGAGTGCGTTGGTCCTGCCGACGAATTCGTCGTAATCTGTGATTGGCTTGGAGGCGGCCACGACGGTGGCGATTTTCAGCTTGAGCGCAGCGGGCTTGGGAATTGGCTTTTGGCAACCGATAGCACCAAGTCCCAAGGAGCATCCCAAAGCGATGATCAACCAGTGGGTTTTAAAAAGCATGATCTTTTTCTCTTTGAATACGGTCGTTTTTTGGTGCCTAGGAAGAGTATAC
>CAILTZ010000875.1 GCA_903837255.1 uncultured Pirellula sp.
GCGGCAAAGATTTCGAAATTGCCAAACCGTACAAAGCTAGGAGCAACCCGGCAGACGATAGCCCCGGGTTCTCTTTTGGGGCGACCATCGTAGAACATATCGCGGACGACCAAATCCCCGGTGCCAATCAATGACAAGGCTCGCGTGGTGGGGACACCCAAGTGATGCATGGCTTCGGAGCAGAGGAATTCGCGAACGCTCGAACGCAGGACGGCAAAGCCATCGGCAGAGCGAGAGTAGGGGGTCGGTCCGGCCCCTTTGAGTTGCAGCATCCAGCGCTGGCCGTGGTTGTTGAGGACTTCCCCAAGGTTGATTGCGCGGCCATCACCTAGTTGACCAGCCCAGTGGCCAAACTGATGGCCGCCGTAGCACATGGCAAACGGATCCATCTCTGGCAGCAGGTTTCGTCCAGAGAAAGCGTCGAGGAACCAATCCGATTGGACTTCCGCCTGGCTAAGTCCGATCAGCTCGGCGACTTCGCGAGCATGGGCAAGGAGTTTCGGTGCGCTGGGTTCAACGGGCATCGCCGGTGAATAGCATGCACCTAGGACCTTTCGAGATTGGGATCTGCTCGACTGATGCGAGACTTGGTCAGTGCTAGCTGGCTCGGTGCCGGGTTGACCGGCAATCGGATCTCTGGGAAGTTCGCGAACGAATCGGTTGTCAAACTGTAGGGGCATCCGGAGCTTCCGAGTTGGTTTTGGGGATCGGGGTTACTTGAGCACCATGATCTCGACTTTGCGGAAGTCGATCGGATGGCTTTCGGATTGCAGAGAGATTGTGCCTCGATCGATTTGAACCATGCCATCGCGGATCAGGGGTTTGGCATTTGCATCGTTGGGGTCGAGTTGCGGGCGCTGGTATTCCAAGACGACTTGGCCATCGATTAGGTGTCGGATGACTTCGTTGCCGAGGACTTCGAATTCGGCGGTGACCCATTGATCACCGTGATAGGTTTTGGATTTCGAGCTGGTGCAATGGGGTGTGAAGAGTTTGCCACCCATTTCGACGTGGGTGCCTGGGGTGCACAGATTCAGTGTGGTGCGTGGATCAGTTCCGTTGCCGCCCAGGAATTGGGCTTCGATCGAGCTGGGAAAGTCTTGATCGATCGACATGGTTTCGGGTCGTTGACCGTGGAGCATCACGCCGCTATTTCTGATGGCCCAACCGGGTCCGCCCGTAGCTTGTTGGCCTATGAATCGGTATTCGATCCTGAGACGGTACTTGGAGTAGACACCTTCGTAGAAGAGGTGTCCGAAGCGTTCGTCGAATTTCTCGTATCCTTCGTACCGGACTTGAATCATTCCGTCTTGGACGCGAAAGGTATTGGCGTAGTTATCACCGAGTTTGAATCCTCGGATTTTTGGAGTCCAACCCGAGAGGTCTTTTCCGTTGAATAGCGATACCCACTGGCCTGGCTGTTGATTTGGAGAAGCGGAGGGCAAAAGTTCTTTTTTGAGGGTATCGAGATGGACCTTGGCAACGTCCCCCATGTAGCCTGAGACCCCGAGGGCGACGCATTTCTCCATCCATTCGAGGGCTTTGGCGCGGTTTCCGATCGCGTCGAAGTATAGGCCTACGTAGAGGTATCCATAGAAGCGGTCGTAGTCGGAGCCGTTGATGAGTCTGCGATTCTTTTCGGCTGCCGCGACGACTTGTTCGACGGTCGCTTTGCCTTGGATCAACTGTTGGACTTGCATCATCGGAACGCGTTCATCGTTTCCTGAGAGGAGCACGTCTTTTTGAGCGGCTTTGAGGCCATTGATTTTGACCGCGCAGAGAAAGTGCCAAAAAGCGTTTTCGACGTCGTTGGGGTTCACCTCGCGATGGACAGCGAATTGCTCGAGGCCTTCGGGGTATTTGCCGGCGTAGTACAAAGCGATCCCGCGTTGCCAAAGGTAGGGCTTGAGTTGGGGGTCGAGTTCGATGACTTTGTCGAAGTCTGGTAGGGACTCATTGATTTTCCCGCTGCGGCACAGGAGCGAGCCGCGGATGAGATAGAGTTGCGACAGATCGGGGGCTTTGGCGATCGCCCGATTGATTTCTTCGAGGGCTTGGTCCGCTTTGCCTTCGCGCAAGGCTTTTTCGATGCGGTTGCTCCAGTTGCGTGAATCTTGGGGGTCGGGTTCTTGGGCGTTTAGCACTCTGATCGAGGGCACAAGGACTGCCACAAGGAATGCCAGGAAAACGAGCATTGGCTTAGGATGGGATATCATGGCAAAAGTAGCCTTGCGTAGGGAGGGAGTTGAGGATTGGAGTAGGGTTTGCGGTTCGTTAGGACAAACGTGTTTCGTCGACTCGCTATTCTAAGGGATTTGTAGATAATTGCATGGCTTGAAAAGGACCTTAGGGTCGACCGAGCGATTACGCAGTTTGATTTAACCAATTTTTGTTTTAGTCATTTTTTCAGCGAGTCTCTCTCCATGGTAACCGGAACTGAGCATGGTTCGACGCTGATCCGCAACGCCCAGGTGGTTTTTCCCGACAGGGTGGCAGTGAGCAATGTATTGTTGCGCGACGGCAAGATAGCGTCGGTGGATGCGGCCCCGACGAGCAGTGCCGACCATATTGTCGATGCACGGGAACTGGTCCTTTTTCCTGGGTTGGTGGACGACCAGGTCCATTTTCGCGAACCGGGGTTGACCCACAAGGAGGATTTGGGGACTGCCAGCAGGGCTTGCGCGGCTGGCGGAGTAACAAGCTACTTGGAGATGCCCAACACCAAGCCGGCGGCGATCAACCAAGAGCTCATCGAGCAAAAGTATGCGATTGCGGCGACCAAATCGCTGGTCAACTATGGCTTCTACATGGGAGCCACCGAGAAGAACATCGAGTCGCTCAAGGTCGCTACTGGGATACCAGGAATCAAGATCTTCATCGGATCGAGCACTGGCGATCTGCTCGTCGACGAGCAGGAGGCACTTGAGCGAATTTTCGCAGAAACAAAGGTTCCGATATGTGCTCACTGCGAGGATGAATCGACGGTCCGAGCCAATCTGGCTCGGCTCGGACCAAACCTGAGGATCCAAGACCATTCGAAGATTAGGGACTATCAAACAGCGATCATTGCGACTCGGCGATCGATCGATTTGGCCGTGCGTCACAAGCATCGATTCCATGTGTTGCACGTGAGCACGGCCGATGAGATTCCACTATTGGATTCTCACGGTGGGCTGATCACTTCTGAGCTATGCCCACACCATTGGTATTTCAATGTCGACGATTACGATCGATTGGGCAGTTTGATTCAGATGAATCCCTCGATCAAATCGGCTCGAGACAATCAGCTTTTGTGGCAGGCATTGCTCGAGGGGAAAATTCAGGTGGTTGCTACCGACCATGCTCCGCATACGCTCGAGGAAAAATCGCAGCCTTATCCGTTATCCCCGAGTGGTCTACCTGCGGTCGAGAACTACTTTTCACTGCTGCTGGATCGTGCATCGCGTGGCGAGTGCACTTGGAATCAGATTGCCTCGTGGACGGCTGATGCACCGGCGAGGGTATGGGGGATTGTGGGCAAGGGGCGCATAGAGGCCGGGTACGATGCCGATGTGGTGCTAGTGGATCCGAAGTTATGTCGGACGATCGAGAATAGCAAGCAGTGGGCGAAGGCCAAGTGGTCCCCTTGGCATGGTACAACGTTGCAGGGTTGGCCGATACAGACTTGGTGCAACGGGCGATTGGTGTACGAGCTCGGCCCGACTGGCGAGGGGATCATGCATGAGCCTCCTATGGGTCATGGAGGCGGTGGTAAGCGGTTGGTATTTGATCATCAGCGGGGCGGTTTTTGGAGTACTCCCGATGGAATTGGGGTCTAGAGCTAGTAGTTCTTGGCGATTGCTCGAGAGTCGCCTGACGAACATGGCCTCGCAGCTTGAACCATCTGGTCGACCGTCTTATCTCGACGATCGAGAAAACACCGACTTGCGGTATGACAGCAGATTCTCATAGCCGCCATGTGTCAGTCCTATTACGCCAATCGGCTGAGTCTTCTGGTGAGCCATTCGAGGCACAGCGCGCCGGCGATGAGGGCCATTAGGAGGGCGTTTAGCCGCTGACGAAACTCGCTGTCGGGTGCATTGGGCAAGTAATTGACTTGTTCGCGTGGCTTGATCGACGAAGCGATCGATTCGAGCCCGCTGAGTCCCAC
>CAILTZ010000876.1 GCA_903837255.1 uncultured Pirellula sp.
GATCGCTTAGTCGATCTGCCGTCTGATCATTCGCACACGTTAAGCTCTACAGAAAAACGACGAGGTCGGAGTCATGATTTGGTCGAAGGCGATCGATATGCCTAGAAGGCTTACACAGAAATTGCGTCACATCCGCAAGGTCCTACTGCTGGCCAGTGCGGTTGCACTCTCAGGTCTTTGCCCCGCAGGCCTTTCCACCGCCGAGGCTTCGCAGCCCGAAGCCAATTCGCTCTCTGTCATTGGTGTGCAAAGGGGCCAGTCGGTCGAGGTACAGATCTCTGGAGCTCGGCTCGGAGATGCTCGAGAGTTGCTCTTTTACACACCGGGTCTGACGGCAAGCAACATCACCAAGGTGGATGACAACAACATCAAGGTGACCATCAGTGCTGCAGCCGATGCCAGGACGCAGTTGCATCCATTTCGAGTGATCACCGCAAGCGGGACGAGCAACATGCGTCTTTTCGGTGTGTCGGCCTTGCCGACGGTCGCCGAAGTAGAACCCAACAGTGAATTTGCCAAGGCCCAGGAGATCCCTTTTAACTCGACGATCGATGGAGTTGTTCTCAACGAAGACGTCGATTATTACTCGGTCGAGTTGGAAGCAGGCCAGCGACTCAACGTCGAGCTCGAGGGTTTGCGACACGCGTACTTGAACAACTTCTTTGACCCCTACGTGGCCATCTACGACGCCAACCGCTTCGAGATCACCGCAAGCGATGATTCGGTTTTCTTGCAACAAGACTGTTTGTGTTCGATGATTGCACCAGCCAAGGGTCGTTACATCATCGAAGTTCGAGAGAGCAGCTTCGGAGGCAACGACCAGTGCAAGTATCGCTTGCACATCGGCGGTTTCCCTCGTCCTGTGGCAATTCTGCCATCGGGGGGTCCAGCCGGACAACCTCTCGCGGCCACCTGCATCGATCTGCTAGGGAACACTTGGCAGGAAACCTTTGAAATGCCCGCCGAGGCTAGAACCAAATCGGCTGGTGTTTGGTCCCAACAAGCTGGCCTGATCGCTCCGTCCCCGAACATGCTTCGCATCAACGCTCTTGCGAATGTTCTCGAGACCGAACCGAACTCAGATTACAACGCGATCCCTACTTCGCACCCTGTACCCGTTGCATTCAACGGTGTTTTAGAAACCGATCAGGATCGAGATTTCTGGGTCTTTGAGGCCAAGAAAGACCAACAGCTGGACATCAACATCTTTGCTAGGACTCCCCTGAGATCTCAGGTCGATCCGGTGCTTCAGATATTCAAAGTCGGGGCAGGTGGTTTGGCATCCAACGACGACCAAGGTGGACCAGACAGCTACTTGAGCTTCAAAGTTCCCGAGGATGGCAAGTACGCTGTTTGCGTCTCAGACCATTTGGGCCGAGGTGGCAAACACTTCGTCTACCGCGTCGAGGTGGCTTTGGCAGAGGCTGGGTTAGAAACGACGGTCAACGAGCAAGAGCGTTATATCTCTCAGGTGGTCAATATCCCCAAGGGTGCGAGGATGGCCATCGAAGCGAACTTGGCCCGCAAGAATGTCGGGGGCGAGGGCCGCATCAGTATTCCAGACATGCTCGCAGGTGCAACCCACTCCGATGGGTTGGTCGCTGCCGACCAGAGCTTGATCCAAATGATTTTTCGCGCGGCCCCGGATGCTGCCAACGGATCGAAGTTGGTCGATCTTTCGGCCAGTTTGGCTGTTTCTCCTGAAAAGACACTCACTGGATTCCTGAACCAGCGAACGCAGTTGATTCGCGGTCAGAACAACGTCGATGTCTGGGGCATGTGGCACGATCGGCTAGCGGTTAACATCGTCGATGCAGTACCCTTTGATATCGAGATAGTCCAACCCCAGGTACCGATCGTACGAAACGGCTCCATGAGCCTGACGATCAATGCAAAACGCAATCC
>CAILTZ010000877.1 GCA_903837255.1 uncultured Pirellula sp.
CGAAGGTTTCCCCACGGCGCGGTGATTCATGATTGAAGAGGATGCCATTGCAACCGAAAAGGCCATAGCTTCGTCGGTAATTGATGGTTTGGAAGAACGCGTAGACTTTGGCGCACGCGTAAGGGCTCTGAGGGTTGAAGGGTGTTGATTCCGTTTGAGGGGTTTCCAGCACAGCACCGTACATTTCTGACGAGCTCGCTTGGTAGACCCGTACTTTTTTCTTCTGGTTGAGAATCCTGGCGGCTTCGAGCACGTTCAAGGCACCGACGCCGTCGGTCATTAAGGTGTAGACCGGTTGATCGAAGGAGACTCGAACGTGACTCTGAGCGCCGAGATTGTAGATCTCGTCGGGTTCGAGACTCAGGACCAAGTTCGTGAGGGCTTGACCGTCCGTCAGATCGCCGTAATGAAGCAGCAGTCCGGGATTGTCGTGGATGTCTTTGTAGAGATGGTCGATTCGGCCAGTACTAAAACTCGAACTGCGACGGACTAGTCCGTGCACTCTGTAACCTTTTTCCAGCAGCAGTTCTGCAAGATACGATCCGTCTTGACCGGTGATTCCTGTGATCAGTGCCGATTTACCCATTGCTTCTTTCTTTCCTTAGAAATGATGATTACTTCGTTGGTGCATCTTTGAAGGTCGACCGCTTCAAGCGTGCCATAGAATAACGGCTTTGCGTCCTATTTGCCACGCAGGGTACCTAATTGGATGCGGGTTAAGAAATCCTGGTAGGTCCTAGCCAGTCCATCGACGAGTGGGGTTTGGGGTTTCCAGCCGGTCGAGAAAATCAGGCTCGGGTCGGTCCGTTTAAGCGGAGTTCCGTCGGGTTTGGAGGTGTCCATCGCAAATTCCCCTCGATAACCGACCGTATGGGCGATGGTTTTAGCGAGCTCTAAAATCGTGATTTCATGTCCTGTTCCGACATTGATCCAATCCGGGGGCGAGTGGAGCCCGAGCAAATGTACGAGAGCATTTGCTAGGTCATCGACATAGAGGAACTCTCGCCTTGGGGTTCCCGTCCCCCAAAGAGTTACCGACGGAGCGTTATTCTCTTTTGCCTCATGGATTCTTCGGAGCAATCCCGGAATAACGTGGCTGTTTTCAGGATGGTAGTTATCCCCTGGTCCGTAGAGATTCGTCGGCATAGCGCTATGATAGAGCATCCCGAATTCTTTACGGTAGTACTGGCATAGCTTCAAGCCGACAATCTTAGCAAGTGCATAAGCTTCGTTGGTTGATTCCAATGGACTCGACAGCAAGCTTGGTTCGGCCAGTGGCTGCGGAGCGTGTTTGGGGTAGATGCAAGTCGAACCGAGAAACAGGAATCTACCTACACCTGCGCGATAGGCCGATTCGATAGCATGGACGGCCATTCGGACATTCTGTGATAGAAACTCAACCGGGTAGGTTGCATTGGCCACTATCCCACCGACTTTGGCTGCTGCGAAAATCACCGCGTCGGGTTTGGTTAGCTGAAAAAAACTCTCGACTCGACTTGGATCGCAAAGATCGAGCTCTTGGCGAGTTCGAAGAATCAGGTCGACTTGCGGGTGCAGGTTCTGCAAAAGACGACAAACGGCCGCCCCCACCATGCCTTGGTGCCCTGCGATGAAAACTCGTTGGTAGGGAAAGCTCATCTGCCTACAACCGTTGGACGTCGGACTTGACTTGGTGGTACGATACACCGGGATTTTAGACGGAAAACTCAGTTAGAGGAATACAGGTTATGAGCTCCCAGGTGGTTCCTTGTTCGATAGAACGCACCGACAACGGGGGGATCCGCATCCATTGGAGCGATTCGACCTACAGCGATTGGACTCCGGGCGAACTGCGAAATGCGTGTCCTTGTGCGACATGCAAGGAGAGGCACAAGGCCAAAGAGCAGCAGAAAGCCAGCGGTGGTTTGCAGGTAATCCCGCTCGAAGAAGCTAAGCAGCTTGGGATTGAGTCGATGCAACC
>CAILTZ010000878.1 GCA_903837255.1 uncultured Pirellula sp.
CCCTGTGTCTTTCATCGGCAGAAAGGTAGCGATTGCGGCTGCTCATGGCTAGGCCGTCGGGTTCGCGGATCGTCTCACAAGCCTCGATGGCTATCGGCAGGTTTAGGTCCCGGACCATGGCTCGAATCACCGCGACTTGTTGGTAGTCTTTTCTGCCGAAGTATCCAACGTGGGCTGGAATGATTTGAAAGAGTTTCAGAACGATCGTGGCCACACCCCGAAAATGTCCCGGGCGAATCTTTCCTTCCCAATCATTTGCAACAATCGGTGGGTCTACGAAAGTCGTGTGCCCCGATGGATACATCTGGTCGTTTGTTGGAGTGAAAACTACATCGCAGCCACTGGAGCGAAGTTGATCGAGGTCGCCTTCAAGGGTTCGAGGGTACTTCTGGAAGTCTTCGTTGGGTCCGAATTGTGCTGGGTTGACGAAGATCGTCGCGATGGCAACATCGCATTCTTGTTTCGCTCTGCGGACCAGCGATAGGTGTCCTTCGTGCAAGGCACCCATGGTAGGGACGACGCCAACACGCTTGCCTTGCATTCGCAACTGGTCGATGAAAGCGTAGGTTTGGGCGGAGGATGCAAGGACTTTCATACAGATCGA
This sequence comes from uncultured Pirellula sp., assembly GCA_903837255.1. GTDB lineage: Bacteria > Planctomycetota > Planctomycetia > Pirellulales > Pirellulaceae > JBKCUI01. Next base: position 605 of record CAILTZ010000878.1, read on the forward strand.
TCAGGCGAAATACTCGACAGCGTTCTTGAAGATCTTGAGCCCTTCACCGTGTTCGGGCAAGTTCGACTGTCGGGTCCATGAGGGATGGTTGGTTGGGTCGAGGTAGCGTTCTGGGTGGGGCATCAATCCGAATATTCGCCCGGTCGGATCGCAGATACCGGCGATATTCCATTGGGCTCCATTGGGGTTGACTGGGAATTCGAGTGCTTCATTGCCGGTTTGGCCATTGGGATCGCAGTAGCGAACAGCGATTTGTTTGCGAGCCATCATCTCCTTGGAGGCTTGGTCGTCGCGCATGAGCAGTCGGCCTTCGGCATGCGCCATCGGTAAATAGATTTGATCGATACCTCGCAGGAACACGCAGTGGTCCGATTCCGGTTTTAAATGGACCCAGCGTGTTTCGAAGCGACCTTGGGTGTTCCATGTCAGAGTGGCTGAAGGTGTTTCTTCGTCTGCATCAAAGAAGATTCCGAGTCGCATCATGATTTGGAATCCGTTGCAGATCCCCAGGACCAATCGGTCTTGGGTTTGGAAGACGCTCAGGACATCGGCCAGCTTGGTCTGCCACTGGACCGCTGCAATTCGTCCAGCGGCGATGTCGTCGCCGTAGCTAAAGCCGCCGGGAAAACACAGGATTTGAAAAGAGTCAGCCAGGGTCGGTTTTTCGATCAATTGATTGACATGGACCCTGACGGCTTGGGCACCTGCCAATTCAAATGCATAAGCTGTCTCGATATCGCAGTTGGTTCCAGGTGCTCTGACGATGAGCGCTTTTGGCTTGGCCATCCAGATCGGCTCTCCGAGGTTTCTAACGTTGCTAGTTCGGTTGATGTATCTCTAAGAAGCTTAAATAGTAGCCTTTCGGCCAAGACTTGTGCAGTCGATCCAACTGAGTCAGCTGTTGTTTCCAAGTTCTTTTTCGAACACTTGTTCGAGCTTTTCGAGGCGTTGGCTCAATGAGGCAACTTTCTCTTCAAGCGCCTGGACCTGGGCAGCAAGTCCTGAGTTCGAGGAGGCTAGTCTGGCAGAGGCTGGAGATGGATCCGATCCGCTCTGGGATTCATCCGAGTTGGCCTCAACACCTGCTGCAGAAATCCCAGCCGCTACGCTCTTGGTGACGGCTGCGAGTTCCCACTCTGGGTAAAGGTTATGCGAAACGACTTGGCCACGGCCAGCAGGTGTCAGTTCCACGACGAGATTTTTTTGCATGAGTCCATCGACGATCCGCTTGAGCTCATCGAGGTCTTGGATTGGCTCCATGCGCGAGGCGCGGGTACGAAGTTCACCGAGGGTTTGTTCGCCTCTCAAGAGAAGTTCGGTCATCACCGCCGCATCGACTTTGTCGAGTCCAAGCCAGTTGTACGCATAGTGGCGGACTTTGGTGACCCGTCCGCTTCCTTGGACAATTGCCACGGCCCCTAATCCACGTAGTTCATCGACGATCGCCTCGATCTGCTCACCTGTGTAGTTGCTGATCGGCGCTCGATTGCTTTTTTGATTGCAGCCGGTTGTTAGACCTGCGTAGGTCATCGGGTAAGCGTCAGGGGTGGTTTTGGATTTCTCCATAAGCGTCCCGAGTACACGACGCTGTTTTGCCGTCAGGGGCTTCCAAGTCGGCTCGGAGGGCGTGGTGGCTGGGGAGGCTTGTTCCATGATTGGATCAACCGAGTCGTTTTGTTAGCGGGGATGGGAGGTTCGTAGGTCGACATCCAGCCGCAGAGAGCCCCGAAAGCAACCAGTAGCGATCGCAGGCCTGTGGCTGACCAGTAGGCCTGTGGCTGACCAGTAGGCCAGTGAAGCTAATGTGTTTTCAAACTCTCTGTGGTTCAAGAAATCGCAGTTCAAGAAATCGTGGCTCAAGAAATCGTGTTTCGAGAAACGGCCGTTTAGAAACAGCCGTTTCTTGAAATGGTTTGGGACTCCATCAGATGGTGGAAACCCGCCGTTGGAATCCGTCGCGGTATCGACTACTTGACCCCTTCGGACTGCGTCCCTTCCTCGATGCAGAAGAGTTGGTTTCTATTGGCGATATAGATTCGGCCATTGGCTGCGATCGGGGTGGTGTAGACTGCTGAACCGACGTTGATTTCGGCGATCTCTTTTTTCTCTGGAGAGAGTTCGAAGATCAGGATATCGCCATCTTCGTCACCGATGTAGATCTTATTGTCGGCGATCAGTGGCGAAGCCCATGAAGCGGCGAGCATATCGTGGGTCCAATGGGCCGTTCCGGTCTTGGAGTCCAAGCAATGAACGACTCCGGAAAAGTCAGCGATGATCAGAAGATCGTTCTTGATCGCGACGGTTCCGCAGGTGCGGTGCATGGTTTGCTCGAAGTCTTTTGGGTTGGCACCGATGTAATGCCATACGGCTGCAGAGTTGGGGTTGTCGCGTTCTAGGTCCCCGTCGGCTGCCACCAACGCTTGCTTGCGCTTCGGTGCAATCGTCACCGTTGGATCTTTGGAGTTGTACACTAAAGTTGGGCTGACATCCCCCCGCTTGGTCGGGTCGATGCACCAAAGGTGTCCGCCACCCTCGCCGTGCTCGGGGTCTTCACCGACAGCCACATAAACGTTTCCGTCGTAGATCACCGGAGTGGCGATGATGTGGTTTCGCGTCGCTCCGTTGAGCTTGTAGACCGAATCCTTGGGATTGCTGTCGAACTTCCACAGCAACTTCGCTTTGCCGTTTTCACCCTTGGCATCGAAGCTGTAGAGCCATCCGTCGCCTCCGCCGAAGATGACTTGTTCGACGTCACCGAGGACCCCATAAGCCGGTGAGGACCACTGTCCGTGGAGGATGTTCGCTCCGGGAGTGTTGTCGGTCCAGAGAACTTCTCCGGTGAAGCGATTCAAGCAGATGAAGCTTGGAGCTTTCTCCTCTGGAACGGTGATGTGACCATCATCGACACCGTTGGATGTATTGACGAAGAGCAAGTCGCCCACGCAGGTGACCGAGCAGCTGCACATGTTGTGCTGTGAAACCCCAAGCTTGGCCATCATGTCAAGCTTCCAAATCACATCCGCTTCGTCCTGATTCTCGTTGGTCTCTTCTTTGAAAGGCCCATCGTTCTCGCCGTCGAGGAAGCCTTCGGTGTCCAAGCAAGCCACTTCTCCTCGGCTCGTGACGTACCATAGACGGTCGCCATCGATCAGCGGTGCACAGCAGATGCCTTGGTTAGGCCAATCGTGCACGCGACCCGTGGGGAGCTTTTCGCTGCTGTGTTGCCACAGGAATTTTCCAGTCGTGTCGTCGAAGCAAACCAAGCAGCCCAAGTCGACGGTGGCAGGATAACGCTTGACATAGCCCGAACCGTTGTTGGTCCCCACGTAAGCTTTTCCGTTGGCGACGACAGGGTTGCCATACGTCTCGGAGCCGAGGGCCGACGACCAGCGAATGTTCTTGCCCGTCTTCACGTCGAATGCGACTGGAAGTGGGCCCGAGTCAGGAACGTTGTTGCGCTCGGCCGTTCCACCCCACTGAGGCCAATCCTTGGGCTTGACCTTCAGCTTGGCGATCCCCTGAGCAGCTACGGCTGTCGAATCGAATTTCTCTTGAGCCTGCAAACCAGCAGGGAAGCTCGTCAGAGCCAGCAGAGTCACCCAGAACGTGTTCTTGGAAATCGTTCGTCGCATGCGTCGTTTCACCTTGATCGAGATTTGGAGGGAGCCTTGGGTTGCGTCCAAGGCATTAGTTTGGCTGTGATTTCTAGGAAGAGTTTCTTTGAAGTCCGCCAGATTATAGCCGACGCGGAAAGTTTTCGTAGGCTCGGTACTGGCTAACCCAATTTGACAACCTTGGAATTTCCATCGGATCCTGAGGTTTTCAAATGCGCTAGGTTCATCTAAAATACCAGACGAAGGCAAACCTTCCCCGGTTTCCTTGCCGCACCCTTTTTCATCCCTTGTAGGAGAATCCAAACCATGTCTGCAAAGCTTCGGCTCTTCTGTCTGCTGGCACTTTCTGCAAGTCCGATCGTTTTCCAAGGCTGCGAGCAGTCCTGCAATCAATCCTTGCCCTCCTCTTCGGCGTCAACCCCTAGCTCAACGGACAGCGATGCCCAAGAATCTGCCGAGTCCAAGCTCGTTTCTCTAAAGGTTGAAGGCATGACCTGCCCGAGCGGTTGCTATCCGTCGGTCAAGTCTGCGATTGCAAAACAGAAAGGTGTCCTGGACATCGAATTGGCTCCCCAAAAGGAAGCTGACGTGATCGACAATCCGATCGTTTTCGTCAAATACAAAGGAAAGCTGGATTTGGAATCGACCCTCAAGGCCATTTCCCGAGCCGGTTTTGAAGCCCAAGAGGTACCGAACTAAGTTCGTACCAGTTAGAAAACGCAGTCGGTTTGGGACGGTGTCATTGTGCTTCGCCGGGACCAAGCACGTGCGATCTCGTCGGTTGGTTGACCGTGCCCTTATCCCTTTCCATCTGACCCAGGGGATAACTTCGTGTTCTGCTCGATGATTCTGGGTTGATGGGGATGCTGGGCTCATGGGCCGGGGATCGCGATGCTGAGCACGAGAAGAGGCACGAAGAATGAAGAGGCACGAAGAATGTGGTGCACCGAAGTCGCCGACGGTGCTCTCCTGAGTTTTTTGAATCGTGGTCTCCGGCGACCTTGCTGACCACGGTCGTTCGTGGATGGATGTTTCATGGAGGACGCTGACATGGATCAGGTTGCTGGGGCTCTCGAACGGCCGTTTGTCCATCTACACTGCCACAGTCACTACAGCCTCCTGGATGGTGCCGGGACCATCGACCGCTTGGTTCAAAGAGCCAAAACACTCGGGATGAATTCTTTGGCCCTGACCGACCACGGAAATCTTCACGGTGCCTTGGAATTCTATAAAAAAGCCAAATCTGCGGGCATCAATCCGATCATTGGCTACGAAGCTTACGTGGCACCAGGTAGCCGATTCATCCGCGATGCGGATTCTGCCAAAGAGGCGTCTTATCACCTGACGCTGCTTGCAAAAGACCGTACCGGATTCCGCAACCTCATCCGGCTGGCTTCACGCGCTCATCTCGAAGGCTTTTACTACAAGCCTCGAATCGATAAAGAGCTACTTGAAGAATACAACGAAGGAATCATCTGCTTGAGCGGATGCGTGTCTAGCGAATTTTCGCGGCTGATCCTCCGAGGCTCCGATACCGCCGGATCGATCGAGCAAGCCCAAAACGTTGCCGCTTGGTTCTCGAAGATCTTCGGCGATCGGTACTTTATCGAGATCATGAACAACGGGATCTCGATCCAACGCGAACAGTTGCTCGGAGCCGTCGATATCGCTAACCGAATGGGCTTGCCCCTGGTCGCGACCAACGATGCGCACTACCCCGAGCGTCAAGACGCCCTCGTACAAGATGTTCTCATGTGCATCAGCACCGGAAAATTCCGGACCGACTCCAATCGCATGCGGATGGACAACGATCAGTTCTATCTCCGCTCTCCCGAGGAGATGTACGAGAGTTTCCAAGGCATCGAGCACGCCGTCGCCCGCAGCCAAGAAATCGCCAACTCCGTCAACATCGAACTGGATCTTGGAAGTCGCAACTTTCCATCGTTCGAAATACCAAAAGATCAATCTGGTCCCGACGAATACCTTCGCGCTCTGTGCATCCAAGGTCTTCTCGAACGCTATGTCGATAACCCTGAGATGTGCAGCGATGGCTTGTTGACGAAGATCGTCCTGGATCGACTGGACCGTGAATTGAATGTGATTATGAAGCTCGGATTCTCGAACTACTTCTTGATCGTCTGGGATTTTGTGCGATACGCGCGCGAAATCGGAGTCCCTGCGACGGCTCGGGGTAGCGGTGTTGGGGCTCTTGTTTGCTATGCGCTTTACTTGTCCCACGTTTGCCCAATCAAATACGACCTGCTCTTCGAGCGGTTCCTCGACGAAAGCCGCTTGGAAGCCCCTGATATCGATATCGACTTTTGCCAAGACCGTCGCTCCGAGATCATCCGCTACGTCAAGGACAAGTACGGCGAGGACAACGTCGCCCAAATCGGCACCTTCGGTACCCTCAAAGCTCGAGGCGCGATCAAGGATGTCGGCCGCACGATCAACATCGCCCTCAGTCGCGTTGCGGAAATCAGCGAAATGATTCCCGACGATGGGAAAACCTCACTCAAGGATGCCATCGAGGGCAACGAAGAACTGCGCAAGGCGGCTGAGAATCCCGAAATTGGTGAAATGCTCGACCTGGCCCAACGCGTCGAAGGCATGGCGCGGAGTATCGGCACCCACGCTGCAGCCGTGGTCATCGCCGACAAACCGCTGACCGAATACGTCCCGCTCATGCGTGGTTCGGGCAAGGACGACATCATCACCCAGTGGTCGATGGGCGATGTCGAAGCCGCTGGACTTCTGAAAATGGACTTCCTGGGCCTGAGAAACTTGACGATCCTCTCCAAAGCCGTCGAGATGATCCAAAAGACTCGTGGAATCCTGATCGACCCGATGAAGTTCCCACTCGAAGACGAAAAGTGCTTCGAACTGCTTCGTCGAGGCGAAACCAAAGGTGTGTTTCAGCTCGAGAGCGGAGGCATTCGCGATCTGCTGCAACGCATGAAACCGGATCACTTCAGAGACATCATCGCCACCAACGCTCTGTACCGACCCGGTCCGCTCGAAGGTGGAATGGTCGACGAGTACATCGCCGTCAAACTCAAAAAGAAAACGGCCACCTACCTGCACCCGGTCCTCAAAGAGATCCTCGAAGAAACCCACGGTGTGATGGTCTATCAGGAACAGGTCATGCGAATCCTCAACCGTCTAGGAGGAATCGAATTGGCCAAAGCCTACACGTGCATCAAGGCCATCAGCAAAAAGAAAGAATCCATCATCGCGGCCAACCAGGAGAAGTTCCTCCAAGGAGCTGTCGACCTAGGGTTGGCCAAGAAGGACGCCGAGGATTTCTGGAACAGGATTCTCAAGTTCGCAGGCTACGGCTTTAACAAGAGCCACTCGACCGCCTATGCGCTGATCGCTTATCAAACGGCTTACCTCAAAGCCCACTACAAAGTCGAATTCATGGCGGCTCTGTTGACGGGCGATATCGCGAACCGGAATTTCAAACGCAAGGATTCGCTCGTCGAGCACCTCGAGGATTGCCAGCGGATGGGCATCGTCGTCGAGCAACCTAGCATCAACTCCTCGCGAGGTGAATTCGGTGTCGAGGACGGTAAGATTCTCTTTGGGCTTTCAGCCATCAAAGGTTGCAGCAAATCCGTCGGAGACGCTCTAGCCGAAGAACGGGAGCGCAAAGGCCCCTTCAAGAGCATCTTCGATTTATGCAGCCGTGTCGACACATCGCAATGCGGGCGAGGTTCCCTCGAAGCCTTGATCATGGCCGGGGCACTGGATTGCCTAAACGGATCTCGAGCGCAACACCTTGCAGTTCTGGACAAAGCCATCCAAGGTGGAATCGCGGCAGCAAAAGATAAAAGGAGTGGTCAATTGAGCCTCTTCGGGGAACTCATCGAAGAGACCGAGAGCAACGTCGAAAGCTTGCCAAATATACCGGAGTTCCACGAGAAAGAACGACTGGCCAAGGAGAAAGAAGTTCTCGGTTACTACCTCTCCTCGCATCCCCTGGCGGAGTTCGAATCGACCCTGCGATCCTGCTGCACGTGTAACTCGATCTCGGCCAAGTCCCTTGCGCATCGGACTGAGGTTTGGATGGGTGGCGTGGTGTCGTCGATCAAGCTAGCGCACACGCGGAACCCAAAGCCTGACACGCCGACGAAGTACGCGAATTTCGATCTTGAAGATCTCGAAGGAATCACCCGCGCGATCGCTTGGCCCAATACCTACGAACGTTACGCACCGTTTATCGTCCCGGATGCAATCGTTTTGGCCCGGGGACGAATCGACAAGCGTGGTGAAGAGGAAATCAATTTCATCGTCGAAGAAGTCATCCCGATCGCCGAGGTCGAAACCCGCTTCACCTCAGGCGTGAGTATCTTGTTCGACGAAACGAAACATTCGCATGAAACCGTGCAGCGACTCGCCGAGATTTTGCGAGGGTA
>CAILTZ010000879.1 GCA_903837255.1 uncultured Pirellula sp.
ATTGTTCGCCGAATCGTCCTCACCAGAAATCAAAGGTGGAGGAAAGAATGGATTGTTGGCATTGATCACATCGACCACGCTCAACGCATCCAGCGGGCTTATCACCCCATCATTGTTCACATCCGGAAACTCAGATACTTCACCCTCTCCCATGCCCAAGATCGGCCCGGCAGCGCGCGGCGAGTTGATCCGATTGATGATCGCTAATGGATCCAGCGGGGAAACGACACTGTCGTTGTTGACGTCTTCAGGCAAGGCTGCGTTGTGCCACGGAGACGCGGAAAACAACTCCCGGCTCTGTAGCTGCTCAAAGACGACCTTGCGAAACCTGGATTTTCTAGAATGTTGATTCTTGTTCCAAATCACAGATTGTTCCCCCCAAAGCTCTCTGGCGCCATCCGGGCTTCGTGGCCTTATCCGTCATTCAAAGTCATAGGTACCACCTGCATCTTCTTCGAAGACGGATTTCGGGAGACACAAGTTCAAAAAATCAACCGCCTAATGACTGTCAAATTAGAAAACTTATGAATGAAAGGAAAAACCCTTAGAATTCCGTCGCATAACAAAGTTTGGATTGCCGATACAAAGATAAGTTCCGGAGTAATCGCTTTTTATCTGTGAAAACTTATGTCGTTTCGGTGAAAAGTGCTCAAGTTTAAGCAGGGCTTCAAATGGATGCTGGCTACCTCGCTAGGGGGTGGATGGGTAACACTTGGTTACCCCCAGGATCCCCCTGCAATGCCCCCAAAACCCTCGACGAGCCAACGACAACTACCCCCTGTGGTCTCCGCCACAGAACTCCAAGCTAGCAATCTTACGCCGCCCCAACCGGAACCTTCCGCGGACCCCGGGCTAGTCCATGACGACCCGTCCTACCTAGGCTCCTCCGAACCCAAAAGCCTCCAAAGGCTCAATGCGCCGGAAAACGTTCTGCCCGAACCCAAAACTCAGGGGCCCGAAACAAGCCCCTTCTTCCGCTCCTTTTTCTTTCCTCCTGCAGGCTTCACCGGAGGGACCAGTGTCCACCCAACCGAGCAGCAAAACACCGATCACTTCGTGCCGATCGAAGACCGCTGGCGAATCGGCACCCCGATTTGGGACCGATACGGCAAAGGCCACCCGCCAGTCGATGACTATCCGTTCGTCCAAGGTGCTTGGTGGGACCCCTACAACCAGAACGTCCTTAAAGGCGATTACCCGATCGCCGGCCAAGATATCTTCTTACGACTCGGGTTTAAAACCCAAAACTTGATTGAGTACCGGCAAACTCCGATCCCAACAACCCCCACCGAGGCAACCGTCCATCCGGGTGAGTTCGAGTTCTTTGGCAATCCAAACCAATTTTTCTTCACGCAGTACAACTCAGCTTCGATCGATCTGTTCAAAGGGGACTCGGTTTTTCGACCCGTCGATTGGCGATTCAAAGCCAACCTCATCTTCAACCAAAATTATCTCAAGGTGAATGAACTCGGGGTCGTATCTCCCGATGTGACCGATGGCACCAATCGGCATCGAACCTTTTGGGCCCTCGAAGAATGGTTCTACGAATCCAAAATCGCCGATACCAGCCCCAACTATGATTTTGTGTCGGTTCGAGCCGGATCGCAATTTTTCAGCAGCGACTTTCGAGGATTTATCTTCGCCGATACCAACCGAGCCGTGCGTTTGTTCGGCAACCGCCTGAGCAACCAAGATCAATACAATGTCATCTGGTTCGATCAAACCGAAAAAGATACCAACAGCCTGCTCAACACCTTCAACGATCGTCATCAAAACACTCTCATCGCGAACTACTACCGCAATGACTTTATCTTTCCTGGATACAACTCCCAGCTAAGCTTCCATTACAACCGCGATCAAGCCAGCACGAAATTTGACACCAACGGCTTCCTGGTCCGTCCCGATCCGGTCGGTGTCTACGCTCCTCACCAAGTCGATGCGTACTATCTAGGCTGGGCCGGCAACGGACATATCAACCGCTACAACATCAGCCACGCGGCCTATTACGCTACCGGGCACGATCAACTAAACCCCCTTGCAGGTAGTGCTCAAACCATCAATGCCTTCATGACGGCCCTCGAGCTCTCCTACGACCGAGACTGGGCCCGCTTCCGCTGCTCGTACTTCTACGCCTCAGGGGATTCCGATCCAACGGACAACCAAGCCAACGGATTTGACGCTATTTTTGACAATCCCAACTTTGCCGGTGGCGAATTCAGCTACTGGAATCGACAGCAAATCAAACTCTTCGGCGTCAACCTCGTCCAACGCCAGAGCTTGATCCCGAACCTACGAAGCAGCAAATTCCAAGGGCAAACCAACTTTGTGAACCCCGGAATCCAACTGATCAACTTCGGTTTTGACGCCGATCTAACCACCAAGACCAAGTGGATCAACAACGCGAATTATCTGTGGTTCAATCAGACCGAATCCCTTGAAATCTACACGTTTCAGGAAAAGATCCGCAACGAGATCGGACTGGACCTGAGCTCCGGAGTTGAGTACCGTCCGCTCCTGAACAACAACATCATCGTCCTGGCTGGTATCTCGGGTCTGATCGTTGGAGACGGATTTCGCGATCTGTACCAACCGCTCTACGGCAGCGTTCCGAATCTGGCTGCCGGATTCTTCGAAGCCACATTCGAGTATTGAGGATAAGCACCATGTCCCACTCTGGTCTTTGGGGCCGAATCGGTCGAGTCGCCCTGGCAATCGCCATGGGCTCTGCTTGCTTAACATTGTGCTTGAGGCGTGTTCAAGCACAGACGGCTCAACAACTCGGGGTTGGAAC